>JAMPHV010000009.1 GCA_023663265.1 Bacteroides sp. | reverse complement strand
CTTACTTGATTCAAGACTGATTTTAAGGATTCTTAATGAAAATTGATTTCCGTGAGAAATTTTACGCGAAATTTGACAAAAAATTTATTATGATGTATAATTTAAAAGCCACAAATTTATTATAAGGAAAAGCGCAAATGTCAACCGAATTTATATGTCCGATATGCGGAAACAATCTTATCAGAATCGAACGTTCCCTCAAATGCAGCGAAAACCACTGCTTTGATATTTCGTCCAAGGGTTATGTCAACCTTATAACGAGAGGCGGAAAAAAAGGACACGGAGACGACAGGCTCATGGTTCGAGCGCGCCGCGATTTCCTGTCGAAGGGGTATTATGAGCATTTGAAAAAGACGATTATCGACGAATTGCTCGATAAGGTCGAAGCCGATTGTACTCTCTTGGATTCTGGCTGCGGCGAGGGGTACTATACGAGCGGGTTTTACCGTGCCTTTAAGGAAAAAGGCGGCGGCAGGATGTACGGCGTAGATATCTCCAAGGAAGCATTAAAGCTTGCCGCAAAAGCCTGTCCCGAAGTAAGCTTTGCCGCCGCCAGCGCTTATTTTCTTCCGTTCGGACGGGAAAGTCTCGATATTATAACCTCGCTTTTCGCGCCTCTCGCGGCGGAGGAATTTTACAGAACGCTGAAAAGCGGAGGCTGTTTTATTACCGCCGTTCCGCTGGAAAATCATCTTTTCGGTCTAAAAAAAGCCGTGTATGACAAGCCCTACCGCAATAAGCCCGAAAATACCGATCTAAAAGGCTTTAAGCTTGTAAAAAGCATTGAAGTAAAAAAGACGATCACGATCAAGGGCACAGAAAATATCAAAAATCTTTTTATGATGACGCCTTATTATTACAAAACCTCCGCCGCCGATCAAAGCAAGCTGGACGACTTGACCGAGCTTTCGACCGAAACGGAGTTTTTGGTTTTGACCTACAAAAAAGCTTAAACAGGAGTATTCATTATGACGCAGACAAAAAGAAAAAGAGCTTTAAAGAAAGTATTGCTTGGTGTATTTATTGTATTTACGGTTTTTTCGGTAGCTTCCTATATGTTTGTGAAAGCGAATTTTGACGACGTATTCAGCAGGACGGTGCTTACCGACCTTACCGTTTATCTGCGCTACAGCGATGTTGAGGACGAATACAGCCGTGAGCTTCTGTCGTTCAGATCGGGAGAAAACATTCTGCAAGGCTATCTTTACGGCGCTGAAAACACAAAGGGCGTTGTAGTGATATGTCACGGTCTGGGCGGCGGAGCGGAAGATTATTTGGCTGAAACGCTTTACTTTGTCGATAACGGTTATCGGGTCTTCAGCTACGACAATACAGGCTGTTACCGAAGCGAGGGCAGCAACTGCATAGGTCTGCCCCAATCGGTCATAGACTTGGACGCCGCGCTGACCTACATAGAACAGGAGCCGCGGTTCAACGGGCTGCCCCTGCTTTTATACGGGCATAGCTGGGGCGGCTATGCGGTCGCCGCTATCTTCGGCTATGACCATAATATTAAGCGTTTCAGGCTTCAACAAGCCCTTTGAAATGATAATCGAATGGGCGAGAGGAATGATAGGCGGCTTCACCTATGTCGAATACCCTTACATATGGCTGTATCAGAAAGCCCTTTTCGGAGAAAAGCTCGACGCCGCCGCAGTTGACAGCTTAAACAGCGTTGATACTCCCGTTCTTATAATCCACGGCAGCGAGGACAATACTGTAGGCTATCACGAATCGGGAATAATCAATTATCGTGACGAAATAACAAATCCAAACGTTAAATTTAAAATTTGCGATAAAGAACACCAAAACGGACACAGCAACCTGTTTATCTCCTTAAGCGCCATTGAATGTGTAAAAGAAGCCGGCGCGGAATATGACAGGCTTTATGAGGAATACGACGGAAATATTCCCGAGGAAAAGGAAAAAGAATTTTTCTCGTCTGTCGATAAGAAAAAATGCAGCGAGCTTGACGAGGACTTTATGAACGATGTGCTTTCGTTTTATGAAAGCGTATTATAATTATTATGACGAAAAAACGACCCGTATCCGACAGGTCGTTTTTTTACAGCCCGTTTTGTTTTTCAAGCCGCGTTATTTTTGCGCGGGCTTGTTCATTTTTATTTCAAAAGCGGCATAAAATGACAAGCAGAGGGGATTTTCCCGTCACTACAAAAAAGGAACGGTTGTTGATATGCTGCAATGGATAAACGATAACGTAATTTGGGGCGCTCCGATGCTTGTAATATATCTGCTGACGGGCGTCATTTTTACGGTCAAGATCGGATTTTCTCAGTTTACGAGGCTGAGAGGTATTTTTTTGGAGACCTTGTTCAGCAAAACCAAGGAAAAGGGAGACGAAAAAAATCTTTCACCCATACAAACGCTTACCTCGGCTCTCGCCACAACCTTGGGAACGGGAAATATCGTGGCGGTAGGCTCGGCGGTAGCGGTAGGCGGGGCGGGAGCGGTCTTTTGGATGCTTATTTCCGCCTTTCTCGGAATGGCTACCTGCTACGGCGAAAATGTTTTGGGAATGAAGCACCGCGTCAAAAGGACCGACGGAAGCTATTTCGGAGGAGCCTTTCACTATATATCGGCAGCCTTCAACACTCCCGCCGCGGGAAAGCTGTACGCTCTTCTCTGCGTTGCCGCAAGCATAGGCATAGGGAATATGACGCAGATAAACGCCATGTCGGGAGCTCTGAACGGAGCCTTCGGAATACCGACATGGGTCATAGGCGCCGCGTCCGCCGCTTTGCTGGCATGGCTGATATTCGGCGGCGTCAAGCTGTTCGGCAGGGTAACGGAAAAGGTCATACCCGTAATTTCAGCCGTCTATATTTTCGGCTGCGCGGCGGTCATTATCTTTAACGCAGGCGAGCTTCCGAGGGTGATCGTAAGGATAGTTTCGGAGGCGTTTGACGCTTCGGCCGTAAGCGGAGGCGTTTTGGGCTCGCTTATGATGAAGAGCATGAGCTGGGGCTTTCGCAGAGGAGTTTTTTCCAATGAAGCGGGACTTGGGAGCAGCGTTATGCTGAACAGCGCCACACAGTGCGAAGACCCTCATAAACAAGGTATGTGGGCAATGCTTCAAGTTTTTTTCGACACCGTCGTCATGTGTACCATGACCGCCTTGACCCTTTTGGTAACGGGCGGGGACAAGATCGCCGCCGACGGTATTTCAAACGCGGTCTACTCCTTCGGAAGCATTTTCGGGGATTTTTCGGCAGGCTTTGTGGCGATAGCCATAACGGTTTTCGCCGTTACCACCGCAGCGGGCTGGTCGGTGTACGGCAGCTCCTCCCTCGAGTACCTCATGGGAGGAAAAAAGGGACGCCGTCTGTATCTTATCGTCTTTGCGTTAGCCGCTGTCGTGGGAGCAACGGTAAAAATAGAGCTTGTATGGCAGCTTTCGGACCTGCTTAACGGCTTAATGGCGATGCCCAATCTTCCCGCCGTACTGATACTGTCCTCCGAGGTGGAAAAGGCAAGCTTCGGAGCAGACGAAAAAAAAAGAAAAAAAATCCGTAAAAATCTTCCTAAAAATGTAATGTAAGGTGTTTACAAATCGGACTAATTGTGTTATAATTTTTAAGATAGCATAAATAGGAGCTTTTATGTATGGCTCCGCAGATAATTCAATAAAAATTATAAGATTTATGCAAAAAGAAGGAGGATTATTCCAATGGCAAGACAAAAGCTTACGATGGATGGTAACAACGCTGCCGGTCACGTTTCATACGCGTTTACCGAGGTTGCCGCGATCTACCCCATCACCCCCTCTTCCGTAATGGCCGAGGTTACCGACGCTTGGGCTACTCAGGGAAGAAAGAATGTTTTCGGAACAGAAGTTAAGGTTGTGGAAATGCAGTCCGAGGCAGGCGCGGCAGGCGCCGTTCACGGTTCCTTGACCGCAGGCGCTCTTACGACCACTTATACCGCATCACAGGGCTTGCTCTTGATGATACCCAATATGTACAAAATCGCGGGCGAGCTGCTCCCCAGCGTTATTCATGTATCCGCGCGCGCACTGGCTACGCATGCGCTCTCCATCTTCGGCGACCACAGCGACGTTTACGCCTGCCGTCAGACAGGCTACGCCATGCTCTGCTCCACCAACCCTCAAGAGGTAATGGACTTGGGCGCCGTCGCTCATCTTTCCACCATCAAGGGCAAGGTTCCCTTCCTGCACTTCTTTGACGGCTTTAGGACCTCTCATGAGATCCAGAAGATCGAGGTTTGGGATTACGACACTCTTAAGGGCATGATCGACCAAGACGCTTTGGCTGATTTCCGCAGCCGCGCTCTCAACCCCGAGCACCCCACTCTCCGCGGTACGGCTCAGAATCCCGACATCTTCTTCCAGGCTAAGGAAGCTTCAAACAAGTACTACAACGAGCTTCCCGCTATCGTTACCGAGTATATGGACAAGGTCAACAAGGAGATCGGAACAGATTACAAGCTCTTTAACTACTACGGCGCTCCCGACGCCGAGCAGATCATCGTTGCTATGGGCTCCGTATGCGATACAATCGAGGAAACCATTGACTATTTGCTTGCACAGGGCAAAAAGGTAGGTCTTGTTAAGGTAAGACTTTACCGTCCGTTCAGCATCGACGCTTTTGTGGACGCCATTCCCTCCACCGTCAAGAAGATCAGCGTTCTTGACAGAACCAAGGAGCCCGGTTCTTTGGGCGAGCCCCTTTATCTTGACGTTGTCGCAGCTCTCAGAAAGGCCAACAAGTTTGCGGACGTTCCCGTATACAGCGGACGCTACGGTCTCGGCTCCAAGGACTGCAACCCCGCGCAGATCATCGCGGTTTACAACAACGAGAGCAAGCCTCAGTTCACTATCGGTATCGAGGACGACGTTACCAATCTGTCGCTTCCCATCACCGAGAATCCCAACACCACTCCCGAGGGCACTACCTGCTGCAAATTCTGGGGTCTCGGCTCCGACGGTACGGTCGGCGCAAACAAAAACTCGATCAAGATCATCGGCGACCATACCGATATGTACGCGCAGGCTTACTTTGCTTACGACTCCAAAAAGTCGGGCGGCGTGACCATTTCTCACCTGCGCTTCGGCAAGAGTCCCATTAAGTCAACATATTTCGTAAACAAGGCTAACTTTGTTGCATGCCATAACCCCAGCTATATTGACAAGTACAATATGGTACAGGACGTTATCCCCGGAGGCAGCTTCCTGCTGAACTGCCAGTGGTCCGCGGACGAGCTTGACGAAAAGCTTCCCGCTCCCGTAAAGGCATATATCGCAAAGAACAACATCAATTTCTATATCATCAACGCTATCAAGGTCGCTAAGGAGATCGGCTTGGGCAACAAGACCAACACCGTGCTCCAGTCCGCGTTCTTCTCTATCGCGAACATCATTCCCGGCGACGAAGCTATCGACTACATGAAGAAGGCTGCATACAAATCCTTTGCCAAAAAGGGCGACGATATAGTAAATATGAACTACGCCGCTATCGAGAGAGGCGCCGGAGAGGTAGTCAAGGTTGACGTTCCCGCCGCTTGGGCGGACTGCGAGGGCGGTCTTCCCACCGTTAAGGCAGTAAGCGACAGAAAAGACCTTGAAGACTTCATCAACACCATTCAAACTCCCTGCAACGCGCAGAGAGGCGACGAGCTCCCCGTTTCCACATTTACCAAAATGCCCGACGGTACGTTCCCTCAGGGCTCCGCTGCATTTGAAAAGCGCGGTATCGCGGTAGACGTCCCCGAGTGGATCCCCGAAAACTGTATCCAGTGCAACCAGTGCTCCGTTGTTTGTCCTCATGCCGTTATCCGTCCCGTTATCATGACCGAGGAGGAAGCTTCCAAGGCTCCCGCTTCCATGAAGACCAAGGACGCTACAGGTATGCCCGGCTACAAGTACACCATGGCTGTTTCCGTGCTTGACTGCACAGGCTGCGGCGCTTGCGTCAACACCTGTCCTGCCAAGACCAAGGCTCTTGCAATGAAGCCTCTCGACAGTCAGATGTCGGAGCAGGAAGGCTTCGACTACGCTCACAAGCTCCAGTCCAAGCCCGAGGTTCTCGAAAAGTTCAAGGAAAACACCGTTAAGGGCAGCCAGTTCAAGCAGCCTCTCCTCGAGTTCTCGGGCGCATGCGCGGGCTGCGGCGAAACTCCTTACGCTAAGCTTGTTACACAGCTCTTCGGGGACAGAATGTATATCGCAAACGCAACAGGCTGTTCCTCCATTTGGGGCGGCTCCGCACCCTCTACTCCTTACACCGTTAACGCCGAGGGCAAGGGTCCCGCTTGGGGCAACTCGCTGTTCGAGGACAACGCGGAATTCGGCTTCGGTATGTTCCTTGCGCAGGACACATTGAGAGCAAGAGCGCAGGCTCATTTGAAGGCTCTTGACGAAAAAGCTGAAAAGCCTGAGGTAAAGGAAAAGATCGCCAAGTATTTTGAGACCGCCAACGACGGCGCGGCTAACGCAAAGGCTACCAAGGAGCTGGTTGCGGCTCTTGAGGCATGCGGCTGCGATAATCCCGACAGAGCGGAGGTTCTTAAGCTTAAGGATTACCTTTCCAAGAAGTCCAACTGGATATTCGGCGGCGACGGCTGGGCATACGACATCGGTTACGGCGGTGTTGATCACGTTCTCGCCAGCGGCAAGAATATCAACATTATGGTATTCGATACCGAGGTTTACTCCAACACAGGCGGTCAAGCCTCCAAGGCTACGCCTATCGGCGCTATCGCTCAGTTTGCGGCAGGCGGCAAGGATATCAAGAACAAGGACCTTGCAGGAATCGCAATGAAGTACGGCTATGTATACGTGGCTCAGGTTTCCTTGGGCGCGGACAAGAACCAGTGCTTAAAGGCTATCCTCGAGGCGGAAGCTTACGACGGTCCTTCCCTCATCATCTGCTACGCTCCTTGCATCAACCACGGTATCAAGGGCGGCTTGGCAATAGCTCAGCAGGTTGAAAAGGAAGCCGTTGAAGCGGGCTACTGGAACATCTTCAGATTTAATCCCGCTCTTGCCGCCGAAGGAAAGAATCCCTTCAGCTTGGATTGCAAGGCTCCCACAGGCGATTATAAGGCGTTTATGATGAGAGAGGTACGCTATAATTCCCTCGCCCGTCAGAATCCCGCCAAGGCTGAGGTGCTCTTCAATAAGGCTGTTGAGAACTCCAAGAAGCGTTACGACGATTTGGTAGGATTGGTAGATTACTATAAGCCTGCCGAATAATTCCTAATAAGTAATATTGAAATATCCGCATCTGATTTTAACAGGTGCGGATATTTGTTTATCGATCGATAACTGTTGACAATATTAACGTCTTGTGATAAAATATATACGGCAGGAGGTGATTACAATGACCGAAAAAGAAAGACAAGATACAAAAATGGCAACGCTTTATGAGTTACGCTTGATTTTTACAAATGGAGATAAAAAAAATTATACGATCGAAGAAATCGTTGAATTACTCGATAAGCTTGCAATGGCAAAAGAACAGGAGCAATAAAAATTGATAATCGTCAATTATTATAACGAAAAAACGACCCGTTTTTGACAGGTCGTTTTTTTAATAATATTCGATTTTTTAACCAAGCCTTGCTTCAAGAGCGGCAAGCTGCTTCTTCATTTCCTCGGGAAGCTTATCGCCAAACTTAGCGTAAAATTCCTTTATGCCCTTAACGTCCTCTTTCCAGTATTCAACGTCAACGGACAAAAGCTCCTTGATAACATCAAGGGTAATTCCCTCTCCCTCAAGACCTTCAATATTGATGTCCTCGGGCTTGGGCTCATATCCGATAGCCGTCTCGACAGCGTCTACCTTGCCCTCGACGCGCTGAATGATCCAGTCAAGAACGCGCATATTGTCGCCGAAGCCGGGCCAGATAAAGTGACCCTCGTCGTCGGTCCTAAACCAGTTGACATTGAATATCTTGGGAGCGTTTTCTCCGAGCTTAACGCCCATATCTACCCAATGCTGCCAATAATCCGCCATATTATAACCGCAGAAAGGAAGCATAGCCATAGGATCGCGTCTTACAACGCCTACCGCGCCCGCGGCGGCGGCAGTGGTCTCGGACGCCATGATCGAGCCTACGAATACGCCGTGATTCCAGTCGAAGCTCTGATATACAAGAGGAGCGGTCTTTGCTCTGCGTCCGCCGAATATCATTGCGGAAATGGGAACGCCTGCGGGATTGTTAAATTCCTTGGAAATGCAGGGGCAGTTTTCTGCGGGAGCCGTAAAGCGGCTGTTGGGGTGAGCAAGCTTTTGAGGCTTACCGTCGGGTCCCATTGCGGCAACATACTCCTTGCCGTTGACCTTTGCGCCCTTCCACTCGGTAGCGTTTTCGGGAGGATTCTTGTCAAGTCCCTCCCACCATACGGTGTTGGTATCGTTGTTGATAGCAACGTTGGTGAAGATAGTGTTTTTCTTGGTTGACTGAAGAGCGTTGTAGTTGGATTTTTCGTTGGTTCCGGGAGCAACGCCGAAGAAGCCGTTCTCGGGATTGATAGCGTAAAGCTTTCCGTCGGGACCCTGCTTCAGCCATGCTATATCGTCGCCTACCGTCCATACCTTATAGCCCTTGTTTCTGTAACCCTCGGGAGGGATAAGCATCGCGAGGTTTGTTTTGCCGCAGGCAGAGGGGAAAGCGGCAGTAACGTACTTAATGTCTCCGTCGGGCTTCTCTATGCCGAGAATAAGCATATGCTCTGCCATCCAGCCCTCTTTCCAGCCCTGGTAGGAGGCGATACGAAGCGCAAAGCACTTTTTGCCGAGAAGAACGTTTCCGCCGTAAGCGGAGTTGATGCTCCAAATGGTATTGTCCTCGGGGAACTGTACTATATATCTGCCCTCGGGATCAACGTCAGCCTTGGAGTGAAGACCGCGGACGAAGTCGTTGCTTTCATCGCCGAGATTCTTAAACGCCTGTGCGCCCATACGGGTCATTATGTCCATATTCAAAACAACATAGATCGAGTCGGTAAGCTCAACGCCGACTTTAGCGAGAGGAGAGCCGATAGGTCCCATGGAATAAGGGATAACGTACATGGTTCTGCCTTTCATTACTCCGTCGTACATAGGAGTAAGCTTAGCGTACATTTCCTTGGGGTCGCACCAGTTGTTGGTAGGACCGGCGTTTTCCTTCTTGCTTGTGCAGATAAAGGTCCTGTCCTCAACACGGGCAACGTCGTTGGGCTTTGTTCTGTGATAAATACAGCCGGGAAGCTCTTCCTGGTTAAGTCTTATCATCTCGCCTGTGGAAATAGCCTCTTCCTTCAACGCGTTAAGCTGTTCATCGCTGCCGTCGATCCAAACTACCTTGTCGGGCTTGGTCAACGCCTGCATTTCTTCAACCCACTTCAAAACGTTTTTGTTGTTAGTCATTGACATTATTGGTTCTCCTTTTCTTTTTTGTAATACGCCGCCTTGGGGAGCTTTCCCGACTTTTCGCCAAATTTCTCGTCAAAAAGCGCAACGTTTGTCAAATACTATTATATACCATTTTTGTCAAAGGGTCAAGAGGTAAAATGATTAAAACCGCGACAAATTTTAAAAAGTTTTTTTCAGCTTCCCGTTGATCCTGGGCTTTATCCATTTTCTGAAAGCGTAAAACAAATGATTCAAACAAAGGTCGTAAAACAGAAAGGCTATATTGGCGGCTCCCCAAAGCACATAGACAGCCATATCTCCGAAGCCCTCCAAGCCCTCCAATATCTGCTCCAAATTCATTATATGAGACAATATATTAAACACTGTGACAACAGCCGCGTTGAAAATGAGAAATTTTACGGCTGCACCAAGCAGCCTTGGCTTGATTTTTTCCACAATATCCTTTGCAAGAGGATAATAACCGAAAAAAAACAAGTAGTACAGGTCCGCTTCGATCTCGGGAATAAGCAGAAAGCACAGCAGCGCGGAAGCGGCATAGGAAAGCACTCCCCATTTTTTGCTTATCTGATCCGAGATCGTCCAAATGAATATCCCCGATACAGCGGGCAAAACATAGGTCATAGACGGTATCAAAGCCAAAAGCATCACAATGACGCTCAAAGCCACAACTATTCCGCAGTAAGCGATATTAAAGCTTTTCCCGCCGCGCTTAGACATTGCCCATTCTCCTTTCACTGTCTATTTGTTGTACATTTCGCTGCACTTTTCCTTCAGTATCCTTCCGTCTCTCAATAAAACGCGAAGACGCTCGCGGTCCCCGTCCTTTATTGCGTCGCGGTATTCCGATATGCTATTGATAATATGGTCGAGCTCGCTCAGCAGCGCCTCCTTGTTGCACATAAAAAGGCTTGTCCACATATCCTCGTTAAGCCTGGCGACTCTTGTAAGATCCATAAAGCTTCCCGCGGAAAAGCCGTTGAAATCCAGCACCGACGGACTTTTTACGTAAGCGTTGGAAACAACATGAGCAAGCTGGGAGGTGTAGGCTATGACCTGGTCGTGCTTTTCGGGAGTTGATACCACAACTTTACCGAAGCCTATGCTTCCCGCCAATGTGGAAAGCAGATCAATGGCGATCTGCGGAGTGTTCTCCCCGGGAGTTATAATAAAGCTTGCGTTATCAAAAAGCGTATCGGTGGAATAGTCAAAACCGCTGAATTCCCTGCCCGCCATTGGGTGAGTTCCGACAAACATCACGCCGTTTTGCTCCAGTACGGGGGTACAACTGTCAACTATCGCCTTTTTTACGCCGCAGGTATCCGTCACTATACTTCCTTTTTTGAATTTATCGGCGTTCTTTTTTACAAATTCACATATCGCCTCGGGGTACAGGCAAATTATGGTAAGATTTGCCTCCTTTAATCCGTCCGCCGTTATCTCCTCGTCGATCGCATTTTGTTCAAGCGCCTTTGCAATTGTACTCCTGTCCGAGTCTATCCCCATAATATGATGAAAGGTATTTTTTTTAAGGCTTTTGCACAAGCTTCCGCCTATAAGTCCCAAGCCGACAACAGCAATATTCATAGTTATCTTCCTTTCTTTTAAACGTTTTATAATCTAAATAATAATAATCTGTTAAAAAACCCTTGACAATTTGAAGTATTTGTTATAAAATAAAATAAATAAGTTTCAATGTGAGATTTTTATAGGTGCCCTTATGTCAGACGGAGGACGTATTTATGTATTTGTTTGATTACAACAACAAATCGATGAAGCTGATAATAAAAATAACAAGAAAATTTGATGAATTGGTAGAGACAGAGATCAGAAAAAGCGGCTTAAAGGTCTCGTTTTATAAAGTACTTTCCGCTGTCTATGAGAATAACGGCGCCAAACAGCACGCGCTGGCAGAAAAGCTTGGAGTAAAGGCTTCCTCAATGAGCGTAATGCTCAGGAAGCTTGAATCCAAGAAATATATCAAAAGAAGCGTCGATCCCTTTGACGGTCGGGCGACTAAGGTCTGCGTAACCGAACGCGGAAGTTCTATAGCCGAAGGAATAAAAAACTTTGAGGACAAGCTTATGGACTGCTTTTTAAGCAATTTTTCCGAGGAGGAACGGTTTAAGCTCAGCAATCTTTTGGAGGTTGTCGATAAAACCGAGATAAAAATGAATAAAGAAGATACAGAATCGCAAAAAAGCAACACTCAATAATCGTAAATTATCGGTTATTACGGTGCAAAAAACACGACCCGTCGGAGACGGGTCGCAGTTATTTACAGCCCTTTTACAGCTTTTTTTAATTACTTACTTCTGCTCTCCTTTTCCGATAGCTTCGTTGAAGGCTTCGAGGATTTTCGGATTAAAGGTGCCGCATTCGCCGTTGTAGATCATATTTACCGCCACTTCATGGGTGAAAGGCGCTTTATATACACGGGGAGAGATCAATGCGTCGTATACGTCCACGATCGAAACGGCCTGTGCCCATAAAGATATCTCGTCGCCCGCCAAGCCGTCAGGATAGCCCTTTCCGTCCCAACGCTCATGATGGTGGCGGCAGATATCATAGCTGTACTTGTATGTATCCTCGTCGATCAGATTGGGTATATGCGCCAATATCTCGCAGCCCTTAACGGTATGAGTTTTCATAATGTCAAATTCTTCCTTGGTAAGTCTGCCGGGCTTATTCAATATGCTGTCGGGAATCGCGATCTTTCCGACATCGTGAAGAATGGAAGCTGTGGAAATTTTTTCTATCTCAGCCTTGGGAAGATAATATTCGGGGTACATTTTGCTGAGCTTTGTAAGAAGCACCTTTGCAAGACTGCTGATACGCTTTACGTGCTCGCCGGATTCGCCGTCGCGGAATTCTATGATATTGGCAAGAGCTTCCACCATAGACTGGTTGATAAGATTAAGCTTATCTATTTTCTCCTCCAGGACCGATTCCAAATCGGTCCTGTGGCGGTAAAGCTCAACAACGTTGCCGATTCTGCACTTTAGGAAGTTAAGTATAAAAGGCTTTGTCGCAACGTCGGAGGCGCCTAAATCATATGCGTCCATCAGCAGGGGATCGTTATTGCCCATTCCGGTAACAACGAACACGGGAATATCGGCGATCTTACCGTTCTTGTTCAATTCCTTAAGAAAATCTATACCGCTCATAACGGGCATAATAAGGTCAAGCAGCACCGCCGCTATCCCGTCGTTGGAGTTGATAATATCAAGAGCTTCCTTTCCGTTGGACGCTTCGAGAATTTCGTAGGTGTCGCTGAAGGCTTCCACAAGGGGAGCTCGGTTTATTTCCATATCATCTACGATCAGTAAGATGTTTTTGCTGTATTTTTCCACTTTTATAATCCTTCCTTCCTGTTAAGGAAAAACGATGCCGAAAGAATCGGTCGATTGGGTTTAAAAACTTTTTTAAAACACGGTCTCACAACTCACACATTTTTTTCTATGCAAGCCAAAATTTTCTCTTGGACGGGAATAAGACCCTCCATGACCGTTTTGGCGTCGTCGGGCTTGTCCGCGCGAAGCAGATTCACCACCTCGGAATAACCGTCGTAAAGAGGCGTTAGGGAGAGATTTCCCGTAACTCCCTTTAAAGTATGCGCATTTGTAAGCGCGGCTTCATGATCCGCTCTTTCAAAGCAAGGCATTACCTCCAGGTCCTTAACGGCAGAGGTAAACTTGCCCAACATTTTTACATACAGCGCGCTGTTGCCGCTGAATCTTTGCAGCGCCTCCGCCGTGTTGACGCCAAGCGCTTCGAGCTCGTTCATAAGATCCATTTTAAAATCCTTCCTTTCGCGGAGAGCTGACACCGAAGACAGCGATCAGCGGGCTTGAAATATTTTTTCAAGCTCCTTCAAACCCGATCTCCTATGTTTTATATTTTTCTATGCAATTATCAGCGGTCAAACCGCATAAAAATGCAAGCCTACACATTTACATTTTACCATATTATCGGTTATTTTGTCAAGCATTTACGGCATTAAAGAATAAAAAAAATAAGTCTGAATAAGATCAAAAAAATCAAATTGTTTTTTTCACCACAAGAGAAACCAAGTTATTGTGAATATTTAACAAAGCAGAGATTTAATATTGCAAAATTTTTTTACAAATGGTATAATGTAGTATAATCAGTTAAAGCAAGAAACATAGGATATTGCTTTAACGTTAACCGATAGGAGTACGATATGAATAAGATACTTTCCCTTATACTGTCTGCGGCCGCGGCGCTTTCCTTTTGCTGCTGTACGTCGGCTTGCTCTCCAAAGGACGGCGGAACCTTGGTGATGGCTACCGACGCGGATTTTCCTCCTTTTGAATATAAGGACGACAACGGAGATATAGTCGGCTTCGACATAGAGGTTGCGGAAGCGATCGCCGAAAAACTCGGTATGACATTAAAAATTGAAAATATCCCTTTCAGTGAAATAATCAGCAAGGTAGAAAACGGAAGCTGCGATTTCGGAATGGCGGGACTTACCGTTAACGAGGAGCGCAAGGCTCATGTTATGTTTTCCGATACCTATGCAACGGGAATACAATCAATTATTGTCAGGCAAAACAGCGAATATAACGAGCTCAGCGACTTTTTCGCCGGGTTTGACGAGAGCGGCAACCCCATAACCGCTAAAATAAATATTACCGTAGGAGTTCAGAAAGGCACGACAGGCGATACATATGCGTCGGCAGACCCTGTGGATTGGGGCTTTGATGAAAAAAACGTCAAAAAATACGCTACCGGCGAGGAAGCGGTGCAAGCCTTGGCGATCGGAGAGCTTACCGCGGTGATCATCGACAACGAGCCTGCTAAAGCCTTTGCCGAAAAATATCCGAGTCTCAGAATACTTGACGCTCCTTATGCCAACGAATCCTATGCTGTCTGCGTCAGCAAGGAAAATACCGAGCTTTTGGGAAAGATAAACAACGCCCTTGAAGCTTTGGACGACGAAGGCAGGCTTGAGGAGATATACAACAAATATATCGCACGGTAAAATAAAATATAAATTCATACTAATTCCAATCAATTATTATGGCGCAAAAAACGACCCGTTTCCGACAGGTCGTTTTTTACAGCCCCTGTTTTTTAACCATCTAAAAACGGACAACTGTCAAAATTTGTATTTTTCGTCAAAATCAAAGGTCGCAAAATAGTCTTTGGGAGTCTCCGCGCGCCTAATAAGCTTAAAGCTGCCGTCCTCCTTTAAAAGTATCTCCGCGCTTCTAAGCTTGCCGTTGTAGTTATATCCCATCGAAAAACCGTGAGCACCCGTATCGTGAATTATTATGCGATCCCCTGCTTCTATTTCGGGCAGCATTCTGTCAACGGCAAATTTATCGCAGTTTTCACAAAGCCCTCCCGTTATATCGTACTTGTGGTCGCAGGGCTTATTTTCCTTTCCCGCAACGGTTATGTGGTGATACGCTCCGTATATTGCGGGGCGCATTAGGTTAGCCGCACAGGCGTCCAATCCTATGTATTCCTTATAGATATGCTTTTCGCGAATCGCCGTTGCCACAAGGTGACCGTAGGGAGCCAGCATAAACCGTCCAAGCTCGGTATATACGGCGGCGTTTCCGAGTCCCGCGGGTACAAGTATATTATTGTACGCCCGCTCAACTCCTCTTCCTATCTCCATAATATCGTTTTCGGGCTGCTCGGGCCTATAGGCTATCCCGATGCCTCCGGAAAGGTCGATAAAGCTTATCTCAACGCTCGTCTTTTCCTTGATCTCAACGACGGTTTTAAAAAGTATCTCCGCCAAAACGGGATAATACTCGTTTGTAAGGGTATTGCTTGCAAGAAAGGCGTGTATCCCGAAACGCTTCGCTCCCTTTTTCTTAAGGATTTTAAAGCCCTCTATGATCTGCTCATGGGTAAAGCCGTATTTTGCGTCCTTGGGGGTATCCATTACGTTTCCCTTTTCGCTTGTCTTAAATTCTCCGCCGGGATTATAGCGGCAGCAGACAGCTTCGGGTATGCCGCAAAGCTTATCGAGAACCTCGATATGAGTAAAATCGTCAAGGTTTATCTGCGCTCCGAGCCTTCTTGCAAGAAGAAAATCCTCGTCGGGCGTTGCATTGGAGCTGAAAATAATATCATCGCCCCTTGCTCCCACCCTGTCGGACAGCATAAGCTCGGTGTAAGAGGAGCAATCGAAGCCGCAGCCCTCCTCCATAAGTATCTCCATTATGTAAGGATTGGGAGTCGCCTTTACCGCAAAGTATTCCTTAAAACCCTTATTCCACGCAAATGCCGCCTTAAGCAGTCTTGCGTTCTCTCTGATTCCCTTTTCGTCATAGATATGAAACGGAGTAGGATACTCCTTAACTATCTCCTCTATCTTTTCCTTGGTAACAAATGGTTCCTTTTTCATTTTAAGCCCTTTCTTCTGCCGTTTTTCGTGCGATGTCAGAAAATATATTTGTAAAGCCCCATAAATACGGCTATCACAGCCGCTGCGATCTTAGCGGCAAGAGCAAAATTTCTTAAGCCGCTTTCTCTCTTATATTGATATTCCTTTGTGCCGTTGCCGTATTTTTTTGTGTTGATCAGCGAATTATTGGCGGGCAGTACGCTCATTGCCGAAAAACCGAAATAAGCCAACACGTCGAATATTATGCTTAACATAAGGAGATTTCTTTTTAATATTTCGTTCTCCCTGTCGCAAAAATAATTCAAAAGCACCAGCGCCGCCGTCAGCCACGCCGCGGCAAGACCCAGCGTTACCCATTCCAGCACAAACTGACAGCGCTTATATTTAGTTCTCTTTACCATAGCAGTCCTTTCGGAAACACAGCGTTATATATTCATATACTTTTCCAAAAATTTGACCGACATATTTATCCACTGCTTGCAGTTATCGTTATAAAAATATTCGTTCCAGCCCGTATTTTTGGAGCAGTCGGAAATTCCGTGAGGACCCTCGTCAAACATATGCAGCTCGCAGGGCACCTTATTGGAAACGCACGCCTTGGCGAAAACAAGGCTGTTGTGAGCGGAAACGCTGTCATCGTTGGCGGTACACCATACAAAGCAGGGCGGCGTCTTGGGAGTGACCCTGTTTTCAAGAGAGAGCCTTGAGAGATCGGAGGGCTTAGGCTCCTTTCCGAGAAGCACCTCGAAGCTTCCTACGTGGGGCGAGGTTATCCCGCTGATGACGGGATAGCTCAACACGGCAGCGTTGGGTCTTATATCCTGCGGCTCGCAGCCTACGGCGTTATAGATAGACGCGTCTCCCCACATAGTAGCGAGACAGCCCGCAAGATGTCCTCCCGCGCTTGCTCCCCAAACAGCTATTTTATCCTTATCGATATCAAACTCGTCGGCTCTCGCCCTTATTTTGAACATTGCGTAAGCGGCGTTGATAATAGCGGCGGGAAACCGCTTGCCGCAGGAATAGTAAAGAACAAAGGCGTTATAGCCCTCGGCAAGATATCGCATGGCGATAGGCTCGGCTTCTCTGCCCGAGCAGTATTCATAGCCCCCGCCGGGAAAAATAAGTATAGCGGGACGTTTATTGCCGAATGGTATGCTTTCTACCTTATCCAAAAGATATGCTTTCACGTAGGCCGTTTTTTCATTGTTGAGATAAAATACCTTGTTTTTCATATTCGCAGATCCTTTCAGTTTTTATTATTTAAGCTTATCGTATGCTTTGGCAAGAAATTTTTCCGTTTTGACAATATATCTTTTGTGAGTTCCCTCTCCGATAACGCCGCCGTTATCGAAAGCCTTGACACTGAACACGAGCCGTCTGCCGTCTGCCTCGACAAGCTCGGCTTCACAGGTGACGGTGCCGCCGACGGGAGTAGCGCTGATATGCTTTACGTTTATTTCCGTTCCCACCGTGGTCTCTCCCTCATCAAGGCTATCGGAAACGGCGTTCATAGCCGTATTTTCCATTAAAGCTATCATCGCGGGAGTGGCAAAGACCTTTAGAGTACCGCTTCCGTGGGATAAAGCGGTATCACTTTCTTTTACGGTGATCGTGACGGTGTTTTTTATTCCGATTTCCATAATAATTCCTGCCTTATAAAAATAGCCATTATATAATATTGTAATTATACCACAGCTTTTTGGGTAATGCAAGAATTTTTTAACGGAATTTTATGAGAGGAATTTTATGAGAGGAAATTTTTCTTTGCGTAACCATTGACATTTTATCTTAATAATGTTAAAATAATTAGTGTATGTAAATCGGAATAACAGAAATATACATTCCTTACGAAAGGAGCCTGTTTATGCCTACCGAAACAATAAAATGCCCCGCCTGCGGAGAAGAAGTTTCCAGCGATATGGAAAACTGCCCCTCCTGCGGCGCGCCCACAGGCGTGCTCTTCGAGAACGATATCTCGGGCGCGCCCATAGATAACAGCGCCGCCATAGACGCTATGCTTCGTTCCGCATCGCAGTTTATGAAAGAAAGCGAATCCTTGGGATTGGACGAAATGGATATTTTCAACGAGGAAAGCGAAGACGGCGAGGAAGACGAGGAGAAGGAAGAAGCGGAGGAAGAGACCGTATTTAAAAAAGTAGTCCTCCACGAGCTCCCGCCCGAGCTGTCCGAGGAGCAAAAGGACGGCATACAGTCGGGAGGTATCATCAATCTTTCCGCCAGCGACAGCGGCGGCGCAGCGGAGAGAAAGCCCGTACAGGTTCCCGACCGTGCTCCCGCGCCCCCGAAAGCGGGAGGCACGCTTCCCGACGATCTGCCCGATTTTTCCTCGGCGTCCGCCCCTGTCAGCGACGGATTTGTGGATCTGACGCAGCGTGAAACCGCAAGACAAGCCGAACAAGCGCCGACCCCGACCGCCGCTCCCTCCGCGGCGCCCGATCCCGCGCCCGATGCGGAAAACGAGCCTAAGGGAGCGAAGAAAAGCAAAAAGGAAAAGCCTCCCAAAAAGAGCGCGAAAAAGGAAAAAAACAGCGAGCCCACGCTGTTTGAGGTCGATGAAAACGGAAATCCCGTTAAGGATAAGCCCAAAAAAGAAAAACGCGTAAAGGAAAAGAAGCCCAAATCCGAAAAGAGCGGAAAACAAAAAGGCAAAAGCTCTCCCGCAGCCATTGCTTTAGCCGCGGTCATAGCGCTGGCGATAGGTCTTTGCGGAGGGTATTTCGGAAAAATGTTTATCTTCCCCGAGCTGCCCGTTCCCGAATGTCAGGAGTTCGCGCAAAGATCGGTAAACGCGGTGGTCTACAATGCCATTCCGGAGGATATGGATATTTACATAGCAGAGGCTTACGTAAACGAGGGCACATATTCCACGCAGTGCATTTTCAGAGCCTTTACGCAAAACGGCGACAATATAGCCTCCCGTTGGTTCAGAGTTAAGCTCAACCGCGACAAGGGCAGCAAGCCCGAAATATATTTGGAGCTAAGCAGCGAGGATTATGAGCGCTTAAGAAATTCGGAAAACAGCGAGGACAGAACGAGAGCCGCAGTGCTAAAAAGCAATCAGAACGAGCTGGAGCGCTGCATAAAGGAAGCTCAGTCCGAAAGCGGCTGGAGCCCCGCAAACATTTCCCTTCTGAACAACACTCTGCACCCCTATGTCGAGGCATCCGAAACCGAAGCGACCTCGAAAGCGTCTGCCGACCAACCCGACGAAGCATAGACGGAAGAGTAATAAGTATTACATGAAAAAATAAAAAGACGGAAAAGGGAGAAAATGGAAAATATTTATTTTGAACACTGGGTATTTATGTTCTTTATATTCACCTTCATAGGCTGGATACACGAAACAACGGTAGAATCGCTCTATCACAGAAAATTTGTCAACAGAGGCTCCTTGAAAGGACCGTATATACCGATTTACGGCTTTGGCGGCTGCCTTATCATTCTTTGTGCATATCCTTTCAGAGTAAACGGATTCTTCGTATTTTTGGCGGGAATGATCGGCTGCACCATTTTGGAATACTTTACGGGGTATCTTATGGAAAAGCTGTTTAAAAGACAGTTTTGGGACTACAGTATGATGAAGCTGGTCTACAAAAACCGCATAAGTCTCGTAAGCTCTCTTTGCTGGGGTCTGCTGTCTCTTTTGATGGTGTACATTCTTTTCCCGTTCATGAAGTGGCTCGGGTACAAGGTCGGAAGCTCGTTTATGATCGTTTTCGACTGCGCGATGATGATCGTGTTTGCTGTCGATATAATATTGACCGTTAAAAGCAGCACAAAGTGGATGGAAATACGGAGCAAGCTCACCCCCGATCAGATAAAGCACGCCTTTGCCGAAAAGAAAATGAAGATAGGACGCATTTTCGGGCATTTCACCGCAGTTCTCCACCGCGGCAATGAAGAAAACGAGTCTGAGGAAAATATCTCGGAAAACGGAGAAAACAGATCATAGCCTTTAAACACATATCAAGGAGAACACCCGCATGAACATAGACACGGTCTTTAAAGAATACGCAAGATCGATTTTAAAAGACGAAAAAATGCTGTCCTCTGCCGAAAACATACAGCACGGCACGGTAAGCGTTCTGACTCACAGCATTATGGTAGCAAAATACGCGTTTTATTTAAACTGCATATTCGATCTCGGCTGCGACTCCAAGGCGCTCGTAAGAGGCGCTCTGCTGCACGATTTTTTCCTGTACGACTGGCATAATATGCCAAAGGAGGTGGCAAAGCAGGGGCTGCACGGCTTTAACCACCCAATGGTGGCGGCGGAAAACGCCCGTAAGGTATTCGGTATTTCTCCTAAAGAGTACAGCATAATAGTTACTCATATGTGGCCCCTTACGTTCACAAGAGTGCCCTTTAACCGTGAGAGCTGGCTCGTTTGCTTGGTCGATAAATACTGTTCGATTTTGGAAACGCTGCATATTGAGCCTTACAGCAATAAAGCGGTAAAAAAACAATTCCTGAGCGGAAAGGTAAAAACCGCATAGCTTGAATCACGTAAATAACCCGTAAAAATTCGGACGAACCGAATTTTTACGGGTTATTTATACGCGTTTTTGTCCAGCCTCCGTATAAGCTTGACCAAGGGCAGTATCAGAAAACCCGCCGCGAAATTTCCCACTCCGTGAAGAACGTCCCAAGGGAACCCCGCCGCTATCCATGCCAACGTTTGCCGCAGGTCGTAGCCAAACAGCAGAGCCTGCGCGGGAGCGTAAAGCGTGCCGAACATCAGCCCGTGAAGTCCGCACACCAAGGGATAAACAAACACCGCCGCTTTTACGGGAAGCTTTTTGGGCAGCAGCATCGCAGCTCCCCAAAGCGCCGCCCATATATATAAATACGGTATCCACCACAGCGCGAAGCCCGAGAAAAAGCCGTTTAAAAAAACGTAAACATAAACGGGTATAAGACCCTTGACCCTGTAAGCCAACGTATAGGTCATGGTAAACATTCCCAGCAGGTGAATATTCGGAGCCCACTCCATTATTATTTTGGAGCAATACATAAGCGAACCGAGGATCGCAAAGGTCACCAGCTCGGTTGGAGACAGAAACGGCTTAGCCCTCTGTGCGCGTAAGCTCATAATGCTCACCGTCCGCTATGGGAGTGCTGTCCGCGCCTGTCATGAGATACTCTCCGTCCCTGCTTATTGCCCAGTAGGTACCGTCCTTGTCGTAATCGGCTTCCATACCGTTAACAAACTTGATATACAAGCCGTATTCGCTTTCATCGCCCGAAACCAGCTCGTTTTCGAGCAGGGCGTCCCCCAAATTATCCTTGTCGGTATGAACGGTAAGGGTAACGGACCTGTCCTCGGCGGCGACCTCCACCTTAATTGTAACGCTTCCCTCTCCGACCTCGGAGTCCTCGGTATAAACGGCGCTGTCCCATACGGACGAAACCGCGCTTCCGTTCCCGCTTTCATCGCTTACGACCGCGCCCTCCTTGCCGCAGCCCGCGCAGAACACCGCCGATAAGCCCAACAGCGCCGCAAGCAATAACGCCTTGATTGAATTTTTCATTTTGTTCTCCTTCTTTCCTTTAGAACCTGTATTTTGCAAAAGTAATAATATCACACATTTACGCTCTTGTCAATGAAGCGGCGGCTTTTTCCGACATACTTTTTCTTAATGCGAGCCCATATATTTTTCTTATAGATGGCTTAAAAAAATTGTTACCGTTTTGTAATTGAATTTTGCTTCAAAAGGTGATATAATATTTTTAAAAAGAAAACACCATCGGAGGAGATATGGATATCTCGGTCATTCTTCCAAGCTATAACCCCACGGAAAAGCTGGTTACAGCAGTACAGGAGCTGTCGGAGGCGGGCTTTGACGATATAATAGTTATAAACGACGGAAGTGAAAAAACGGAAATATTTGACAGAATAAGCGATCTCCCTTTTGTTACGGTTATCACCCATGAAAAAAACAAAGGAAAGGGCAGAGCTCTCAAAACAGGCTTTGAATATTTTCTTGAAAACAGGCGGGACAAGCTTGGCGCCGTGACCACCGACGACGATATGCAGCACAGAACGGAGGATATAACCGCCTGCTGCGATGAAATGAAAAAAACAGGTATTGCGGTGTTCGGCGCAAGAAGCTTCAAGGGAGAGGATATCCCTCCCAAAAGCCGTATCGGAAACAATATAACCTCCTTTACCTTCCGCTTTCTCTGCGGTATAAAAATATCCGATACTCAAACGGGTCTGCGCGCCGTTCCCAAAAGCTATATTCCCGTATTTTTGAAAACCGACGGCGAACGCTTTGAGTACGAGACAAATATGCTTCTTTCCATGAAAGAAAACGGGCTTACCTTCAAGGAAATACCGATAAAAACCATTTATGCGGATAACAACTCGGGCACTCATTTCAGACCTGTAAGGGATTCCGTCAAAATATACGCGGTAATATTGAAGTACATAGCAAGCTCTCTGACGTCCTCGGCTATCGATCTGATTTTCTTTACTCTGCTCAATTTGCTGCTCCCCAAAAGCTGGGACGAGCATCTTAGGATATTTGCCTCCACCGCTGCCGCGAGAGCCGTTTCCTCCGCGGTGAACTTTACCGTAAACAGACGAAGGGTATTTAAAAGCAAAAGCAAGCTCAAAAAGTCTCTTTTAAAATATTACACGCTGACGGTATGTCAGACGCTGGCGTCCTACGGCTTGGTGTATCTTATAACCTGCGCCGCGGGCACGAGTCAAAGCATTTTCCAAACTCTCTACAAAATGGCGGTGGATCTGTTTTTGTTCTTTATCTGCTTTGTCGTTCAAAGAGAATGGGTATTCAAGGAAAGAACGCTATGAAAGGTGGAGCATAAAAATGCCGTCATACAAGGATATAATGATAAAAAAACGCGCAGTGGCGCTCGACGGCGACGATTACGGCGGCGGTCGAAGACAGCCGAAGCCTGTCCACAGAAAAACAAGCCATGCTAAAACCTTTATTTTAAGAACCGCTCTTGTTTTTTTTACCATAATCGCTCTGATCGTCGGCGGTCTTTTGGGCGCGGTTATGATAGTGGAGTTTGGACCCTCCGAAAAAGCAAGAGACCTTTTTGTGGTCTCCATGATGGAAACCAGCGCGGCGCAGTTTTTGGCTACCTCCTTTTTGGGACAGGAAAAGGTGAACGAAATAATGGCGGCAAACGCCATACAAAACACGGACGACATTACCGACACCGAGCTTGTGGTCATCGGCGGAAAAAAGGACGGCGGCACGTCAAGCGATCCGAGTAGCAGCGCGGAGGAAAAAAGCACTATCCCCGGCTCCGACGGGCAGGAGATCGACCCCGACAACGACGGGATAGACATTGTGGAGATCGTGGGCTCCACCTATCGGGGAAAAATGATGATAGTTTATGACCCCACAAGAGTTTTTGTAGGCGTATCGGGTGAATTTGGCGAGGATAAATACGGAAAAACCATCGACGAAATATATGCAAGCTACGACAATATAGCCGCGGGAATAAACGGCGGCGGCTGGGACGATCGTCCCGGTCACGGAACGGGCGGCGAGCCGTACGGAATAGTGATGTCTCAAGGCGAGGTGCTGTGGGGCGGTCCCTTGAGCACAAGCTGGGAATGCTGCGCCATTACCGATGAGGGAAAGCTTATAGTAGGGACTTTTTCCATACAAAAAGCCATCGAAATGGGCGTAACGGACGCGGCAAAATACGGTCCTACCCTTATTGTAAACGATGTTCCCACCGAATCCCTCGGCACGGGAGGCGGACTTAATCCCAGGACCGCCATAGGTCAGAGAGCGGACGGAGCAATGCTCCTGCTCGTTATTGACGGCAGACAGTCGAACAGCTTGGGCGCGAGCCTTGTGGACGTACAGGACGTTATGCTGAAGTTCGGCGCGGTCAATGCCTATAACTTAGACGGCGGTTCGTCGTCAAGTATGCTGTTCAACGGCGAGCATATCAATTCCAACGCCAGCCTTATCGGTCTCAGAAAAATGTGCACCGCATTCCTTGTCAGCGAACAATAAATGATATAAAACGGGATAAATATAAAATGAAGAAAAAAACGACTAAGGGCACCGTTGCATTCAGAATAATTTATGTAACTCTCACGCTTTTGGCGTCAGCCGTGATAGCGGCGGCGCTGTCGCTGCTTTGGAAAGCGCTTGCCGCCTATGAAAAAAGCAGTCCCGAGATCCCGATGAATAGGCTCTTGGCGGAATTTGACAGCAGCAGGGACTCTCTTATAAGCAGCTTAAACGGAAAGCACAATGAGTTTGAGGACGATTCGGCAATAAAGGGTTATTTTGAAAAGCTGACAAGCGGCAGTCTGTCCTACAGCCGAAACGGCAGAAAGAGCAGCGAAAATGCCACCGTTTACAATATTATATCCGACGAGGGCGTTATCGCCGAAGCCGAGGTAATAAAATCGGAAAAGGAGATAGACTGCGGCTTTTACGAATATAAGCTGTCAAAGGTAGTATTCGGAGAGATACCCACCTTTGACTGCTCGGTTTCCGCTCCGGGCGGAGCCTCGGTTTTCTGCAACGGAAAGGAGATATCCTCGGTTTATGTTTCCGAAACGGGAACGGCATACCCCGAGACAGAGCATTTTCAGGGTCTTATCGAAGCCGCTCCCTGCACAGTTACATACAAAATAACAGGCTTTATCAACGAGCCCGAATTTACCGCCTATGACAAGCTGGGGCACCCTCTTGCACTTAAGGACGGCAGTTTTTCGTTGGCGCAGTCCGAAAGCCCCGAGCTGTCGCAGCTTGCTCTTGAATTTTCAAAGGCATATTCGAGATATGTCGTAAACGACGGAGGACTAAGCGAAGCGACTCAGTATCTTGCTCCAGATATGCCGATATACGGCGAGCTGTACGGCTATGAAAACTTTTGGCACAATTGGCATTCCGGCTATGACTTTCTTGACGTTCAAGCCGACGATCCGATCTTTTACAGCGATAAATGCGTATCGGTCAGAGTGAAATACGACCATGTCCTGTACGGAGTAAGCTCCTCCGAAAACGGCGAGCAGCACTCCAAGGCAGATTATACCGTTTATATGGTGCAGCTCGAAGATGAATGGAAAGTCACCGATCTTTCTTTTAACTGATTTTTTTCGCTAATAATTGACAAAACAACAAATCCGTGTTATAATAAAGCTAATATAATGATCTCTCGAAAGGAAGTGTTTTTATGGCAGTATCGCCTATCGGTGTCGGCACGTCTGTCGGCTTTGTCGGAGCCTCCGACAAAAGCTCAAAAAGCAATATTGAGGACACCATAAAGCTTCTTGAACGCAAGCGCGACGAATATGAAAAGCAGAACGGCGCTCCCGCCGATAAAAAAATAACCGACCTCGACAACAGGATAAAGAATCTCCAAGCCCGTTTGGATAAAATGAAAAGCGACGAAGCCGAGGAAGAGGAGGACGGAGAGTGCGAGACCTGCAAAAACAGGAGATATCAGGACGAATCCGACGACCCGGGAGTTTCCTTTAAATCTGCCTCCAAGCTCGGCGCGGGTACCAGCGCCGAGGCTGCCGTAAGAGGTCACGAATACGAGCACGTGAACCGCAACCAAGCTAAAGCGGCGCGCGAGGGCAAGGAGATAGTATCTCAAAGCGTGGTAATAAAGAGAGCAATCTGCCCCGAGTGCGGAAAATCCTACGTTTCGGGCGGCGAAACAAAAACCGTTACCCGCGAAAAAAGAGACGAACGCTTTGACGTGGGGCTTAATGATAAAACAGAGGAATTGGGAAAGTTATTTGACGCAGTGGCATAAAAATAATAATTTAATAGTATGTTCCCCCTATCGAGCTTAACGGCTTGATAGGGGAATTATTTTATTGTTTATCTAAATTGTATTCATATAAGGCAAACAGCGGAATGCCTGTTTCATACCGTTTTAAGTCCTTTTCTCCCGCAAAGCGAAAGCCAAGCCCCTCATACATACGCCTTGCGGGAATATTTGAGGGCACCGCGTCAAGGCGTATCGCCTTAAAGCCTCTTTCCTCTGCGTAATTCAGACAAAACCGAACCATTTCCTTTCCGATGCCTCTTCGCGAAACCTCGGGATCCACCGCCAAAGCGTGTATTATCATATATTCCCCTTCGCCGAGCGCTCGGCTCCATTCTCCCGCCGAGTAATCTCCCGCAGGGTCGGTGTTTAAAAGAAGCTCTCCCACTATCGCGCCGTTATCCTCGCACACAAACAGGCTCTCCGTCTCCAGTCCCTCCTTGACCGTATCCGAACAGGGATAAAGCTTATGAGTCCAATGAGGATAATTCACATTCTGCTTAAGATACAGGGTCACCTTGTCGTACAGCGCGGAAGCGGATTCGAGATCGGTATACACAGCCTTGCGTATCTGCATTTTCAAGTTCTCTCCTTTTCATACCAATAATCGTTTTTCAACACAAGAAAAAAATGTTTATTAGCCCCAAAGCGCTGTTAACCGCAGTTTTTCATAAGCGCAATAACAATATCGGGATACTTCCATGTCATCTCCGCTCTGTCATAAAGCCCGAACAGCTCTCCGTTCCCGATAAAGGCGTTGTTATCCCACCACACGCAGGATATTCCCGCCGATCTTGCCTCGCTCACATAATATGCAGCATGTTCTATTCTCGCTTCGAGATTGTCCTTGTTTCGGCTGCCGAATTCACCGATCACAACAGGTATACCCTTTGAGGTATACTTTTCATACAAGGAATCCATGACCGATTTTATGCTTGTGCTTGTTCTGCCTGCCACAAAGGTATTTGAGCTGCTATCGTCCGAAAGAGCGAAATTATACGGCTCGTAGGCATGTACGGAAAGTATGGTCCTTCCTGCGGGGTCGTTCGGCAAAGAAAACAGATCGGAGCAGGCATAGGTCGGCGAAGCGCAATAGCTCGGCGTCATAAGATAGCGTTCGGCATTGTTTCCTCCCGAGGCTCTCACCAGATCGACAAAGGACTGATTGATCTGCATAATACAGTCTACGGCTTCCTTTCCGAGCTCGCTTTTCTCGTCTATCCACCATTCGTTGTCTGTGTCCTTTAATCTCGGTTCGTTTATTCCTTCAAATATCAAATGCTCGTCATAGTCCTTAAAGGCTTCGCAAAGCTGCGCCCATACGGCGTCCGAAAAAGCCATTGAGCTTTCAAGCGTCTCGTAGGTGGGATAATAGAAGGACTTTATCATATCGTGATGAATATTGATTATAACATACATCTTTCTTTTATAGGCATAATCCACTATCTCCTTTACTCTTCCCAACCAGTAATCCGATATATTAAAATCATCGTCCACATGGTTATGCCAGGTCACCGGTATACGTATAGTGTTAAAGCCCGCCTTGTTTATATCCGCTATCATTTCCTCGGTTATCATCGGGGAGCCCCAGGAGGTTTCCGAAGCGCTCTCCACCGAGGTCTTTGAATCGGCGTCAAGGGTATTGCCCAAATTCCAGCCTATTTTCAAATTTCTTACAAAGGTCATAGCTTCATTTTCGGGAAGCTCTCTTGCCTCAATGTCATACACGGGTATCTCAACGCCCGTGCCTGTCAGGTCGCTTTCCTCCTTGCCGCTGCAGCCGGGCAGAAGCGCAGCAATAAGCATACCCGCGGAAATAAAAAGCGCGCTCATTCTCTTTGAATTGTTGTACATACCGTTGTCCTTTCCGTATTATACCTCTATTTATCAAGCCGAAACGAATACGGCAGCAGCTCCGCCAGCTCGGCGCAATAGACCGAATCGGCTCCGTCGTAAATAATTATGGGCGTATCAGGCTCGCAAAACTCGCTTAGCACCTGTCGGCATATTCCGCAGGGAAAAGGCGCCTCGTTGCCCTCCTCGGTAAATACCGCCGCTGCCTTTATCCTTGTTTCCCCCTCACTCACCGCCTTAAACACCGCGGTTCTTTCGGCGCAGTTAGAAGCTCCGTAGCTGGCGTTTTCTATGTTGCAGCCTGTATAAATATTGCCTCCCTCCGTAAGCACCGCCGCGCCTACCTTATAGTCGGAATAAGGGCAGTACGCCCTTTCAACCGCTTCCCTTGCCTTTTCCGCAAGCAGTGTGTACCCGCAGTCCTCAATACTTGTTCTGATCACGATATATCCCCTCCTTATCCGCATATGCAAGCAGCATGGGCTTTATCACCGCGGCTTCTCCGAAGGAGTAAGCGCTTAAAAGCCGCTCCTCCGCCGCTGCCGCCAAAGCCTCGTCGGGCGCGTATATTTCCGCTATGGGCTGCCCCTTAGTTACTCTGTCTCCGATTTTTGCGGTCAGCACAAAGCCGCTCCCAAAGTCTATATTATCCGTTTTTACCGTTCTTCCCGCCTTGACCTCTACCGCCGCCGCGCCCGTCTTTTCCCCGTCTATAGCGGTAACAACTCCGCCGCAGGGGGAAAGGACCGTTTTTTTCACCTTAGCTAACGGCAGCAGCGAGCTGTTTTCAACAATTTCGGGATTTCCGCCTTGATTTTCTATGAACCTTTTAAACTTTTCAAGCGCCTTACCGCTTGAAACGACGTTCTTGAGCATATCTCTCGCCTTTTCCGTGCTCTCCGCCTTTTTACCTGCCACCAGCATAAAGGAACCGATTATATAACAAAGCTCGGTAAAGTCCGCGGGACCCTTTCCTTTGAGAGTATCTATTGCCTCTCTTACCTCCAGCGCGTTTCCCACGGCTCTGCCCAACGGCTGGTCCATATTTGTGACGACGGCGAAGACACGTCTGCCGTTCCTTTCTCCTATAAAAGTCATTTTCTGCGCCAGCTCGATCGCGTCGTCGAGATTTTTCATAAACGCACCCGAGCCGCACTTTACGTCAAGCACAATAGCGTCCGAACCGCATGCCAGCTTCTTGCTCATAATGCTGGCGGCGATAAGAGGAAGGCTGGGCACCGTTCCCGTAACGTCTCTCAAGGCATAAAGCTTTTTATCGGCGGGAGCTACGTTTTTGGTCTGACCCATCAAGGCTATCCCGTCGCGGCGTATAAATCCCTTAAACTCCTCCTCGGAAAGAGTGGTGCGAAAGCCCTCTATAGATTCAAGCTTGTCAATGGTGCCTCCGCTGAAGCCCAAACCTCTGCCCGACATCTTGGCAACGGAAAGTCCGCAGGCCGCTGCCATGGGAGCCACCGCAAGAGTGGTTTTATCCCCGACACCTCCGCTGGAGTGCTTGTCTACCTTAATTCCGTCAATATAGCTAAGGTCCACCGTATCTCCGCTTTTAGCCATAGCGTCGGTCAACGCCGCGATCTCCACGTCGTTCATTCCGTTGATACAGATCGCCATCAGCAAGGCGCTTATCTGATAGTCGGGTATCGTTTCATCGCACACTCCCCTTACAAAAAAGCGTATTTCCTCCTCCGAAAGCTCCTTGCGGTCTCTTTTCTTTTCAATTATTTCAATCATGTTCACGGCTGCACCTCCGACCTCTTGCCGATTTCTTTTCTGTGATTAAGATGTATGCCTATGTGACCTATGCCCAAGATCACCACAGACGCTATCATAAAAATATTTTTCCCGTATATTCCGAGCAGCAGGAAAGACAGAACGGGAAGCGTCGCTCCCGCTACGGGTATGCCCAAAAGCCCTTTGTAAAAATCGCTCATGGTTTTTTCGCTTTTAAAATAACGCAGCCAGTATATTTCATACAATATCATCAAAGCAAACGCTCCGAGCAGCCACAAGGACCAAGCCGAAACGCCATTCACATTAAAATCCGAGAAAATCAGCGATAAGCAGGAGACAAGCGCTTCTCCCGCCCGTTCAAATACAATAAGCACCTTGCTTTCGTTTTTTACGTATTTTTCATAATCCTTAGGCATATTTTTTGTCCATATGATATTCGGAACAAAAAGCATGATCAAAAAGATCGATCCAATATAGGAAAAACCGAAATTCATTTTTCTCTCCTCAATGCGAAGTTATTGTATTATTATTTATTATACCATAATAATGCAAAAAAGTCTACCTATTTATGATTTTAAAAAAACAGGACGCCCGAAAGCGTCCCTTTTCATTTGAAATGTTCTTACTTAACCTTTGCAACGGATTCCTTAAGAGCCTTTCCTGCCTTAAACGCGGGAACCTTTGTTGCGGGAATCTTGATCTTCTTTTTTGTCTGAGGATTGATACCCTGTCTGGCTGCACGAGCTCTTACTTCAAAAGTACCAAATCCGACAAGAGCAACCTTATCGCCCTTTTTGAGCGCTTCTGTGATGCTATCGATAACGGCTGTGAGAGCCTTCTCGGAATCCTTCTTGGTCAATTCGGTCTTTTCAGCAATAGCTGATACAAGTTCTGCCTTAGTCATTTTAAATTCCTCCGTTAAACGTAATATATATGAATTATACTGGGTTTTATAAGGTTTGTCAATGATTTTGGCAAAAAAAGTCAAAAAAAATAAATTTTCTTGCAATTTAACCAAATTTTCGACCGATAAACCGTCATAAAGTGATGTCTGCGATAACTCCGTTCACCGATTTTACGAGATTTTCCGTGTCGGTCTCGATTTGAAGACCGATCCTGCCTCCGCTGACGATAATTTTTTTCGCACCGCGGCACTCCTCGGCGAAGACGGTCTTATACTGCTTTTTCATTCCTATTGGTGAACATCCGCCCCGTACGTAGCCCGTTACCTTGTTGATATCCTTAACGGGTATCATACCGACCGACTTTTCCCCTACCGCCCGTGCCGCCTTTTTAAGATCGAGCTCCTTCAAAACGGGAAGCACAAACACATAATAATTGCTCCCTCCCTTTGTGACAAGGGTTTTAAACACTCTTTCGGGCGCCTGTCCGAGAAGCTTGGCTACCGTTTCGCCGCTCGGCGGCTCATTTCCGTGGGGATAGCTGTGAGCCTCATATGATATTTTATTTTGTTCAAGTATTCGCATCGCGTTGGTCTTGGCTTCCGACATTACGATCACCTCTGAAATAATAATTTATAAAAAATTGTAAAAAGCGTAAAATTTTCTTGCAAAATCGGCTTAAATATGTTAAAATTATTTATATTATAATAGCATTAGCTCGGGAAAGGAGCACAACAAATGGACATACAGCGTTCAGGCGAGGATTACTTGGAGACCATTTATATCCTGCAAAACCGCACGGGCTATGTGCGGTCTATCGACATAGCCACAGAAATGGGTTACTCCAAGCCCAGCGTCAGCAAGGGCATGAGCATTCTCCGCGAATTAGGCTATATCAATATGGCGTCGGACGGACAGATAAAGCTTACCAAAACCGGGCTGAAGCGTGCCCAGGAGGTCTATGCCCGTCATCTGCTCATACGCGAGTTCTTTATCAAGAAGTTAGGCGTAAACGCCACCACTGCGGAAATTGACGCCTGCAAGGTGGAGCATGTTATAAGCGAAGAGACTTATTTAAGGCTCCGCGACTTTATGAGCGAGTCTCTTTCGGAGGAAACCGCCGAGGAAACCAAAAAGGCTGCAAGGTGATCTAAAGAAAACACAATAGCCCCGCTCAAACGGGTACGCTCGCGCGGCTGATCGTGTTACGCTGCGCTTTAATCGGCGTTAATTAAATAAGCTCGCTGAAATGGATCTCCGACAGTCTTACCGTATCTGCCGCCTCTGCCGCCGCGGATACGGTGTATTTTTTCGCGTAAAACACCCGACAGTGAGCCTTTTCCGTGTCGGCAGCCTTAAAGCCGAGCGTGAAGCCGAGTCCGCTTTTTTTGACTATGCTTTCCTTTTTGCACCACAGCTCGCGCAAAAATTTTTGTTTATCTTCCGATACGTTAAATTTTTTTAATTCACTCTCGCTGCATATCTTAAAGGCAAGACCCTCGTTTATATATCGGTCGTCCATGACGTCAATCCCGATTTCCTTTTCCGAGACCGCCGCCGCGACAGCCGTTTTGCAGTGGCTCATACTGAAAAATACATTTTTTATGCTTGAATAATAAGGCTTTCCGTGCTCGCCGTATGTAAACCGAGCGGTGTCGGATACGCCGAACCGCTCTGCTGTAAGCCTTTGAAGAAGCAGATATGAGAAAGCGCCGTTTATTTGCTCGGATAGGGGCTTTTTTTCAATATATTCTCTGCGCCAGCTCGGAAGCAAATTTAATGCGAGCCTCAAACAAGCCTCGTTTATCCCTTCCGTCAACGCGACCGATATTTCCGTACCGTCCAAGACCTTATCCTCCGTTATGCCGATTGTCTGCTCAAATCTAAAGGGCAGCAGTGAATTTCAAGCCGCCAGATCGGCTGCGCTGCCTACCGTGAAGCCGTTGGAGCTCCAATAATCCAAAATATCCCCAAGCGCGTCCGAATTTGCCTTGGACACCGCGTGAAGAAGATAAATACCGCCGCTGTGGGAAGCTGAGGTTACCGTATCGAAGGCTTCCGCAGCCGAGTGATGCTTGTCCGCGTCCCAATCCTGATAGGCGAAGCTCCAAAAAACGCTTGTGTAGCCCATTTCCTTAAGCTGCGCCAACGTTCTTTCGCTGAACTCTCCCATAGGAAAACGGAAAAGCGTCATTTCATAGCCGAAGTTATCCTTTACGTAATCATGAAGCGTCATGACCTCGTCTCTTACCTCGCTTTCCGAGCAGGAAGGAAAGCTTGGGTGCGAATAGCTGTGATTCCCCACCGTATGTCCCTCGGATATCATTCTTTCCACCAGATCGGGAGCGGAAACACAGTAATCATAGGTCACAAAGAAGGTCGCCTTTACCCCCGCCTTTTTCAGCGTGTCGAGTATAGCGCCAGTATAGCCGTTTTCATAGCCCTCGTCAAAGGTCAGATAAATATTTTTGCTTTCGGAAGCGTCGATAAACAGCGCGGAATACTTGCCGTACTTTTCCTGCGCTTTTAATGCGTCGATCGGTCTGCCAAGGTCGTCTCTGTCGCGGCCCAAGCCCCATCCGACAAGCGTTCCATTAGCGTCCGAGACGGCGGCAACGCCTATTCTCTCAGCTATCGCGTCGGCGGTTTTGAGTCCGTTCAGAGCGTCCTCATCGGGAAGAGTATCATCGGAGGAGCTGCCGCCCTCGTCCCGCAATACGCCGCCGGAGCCAGCGGCGCCGTTATTTCCGCTCGCGGTGCAGCCCGAAAGGGTCAACCCCCACAATATGACAAAAGAAAGTATTACAGCATTGATTTTCATAAAATTATCCTTTCAGCATTGATTCAAGAGAGCCTCCGCGGATAAGCCGAGGCTCCCTCGGAAAGTCCAAGCCGCGCTAATACTACTTCACAATCATCTTGTAGACAAAATTTTATAGGGTCTGCAAGATGATTGCGAAGTACACCCTAAACACTAATTTTCGATCGACAGCAAATAATGTCTATACTTTGATCGAAAATCAGTATAAGACTTGAATAGTACTATTTTGCTGAAATATACCAACATTATGCTTTTCCAAAGCTGTTAAATTCTGCAAAAAAAATGACCGAACAATCGGTCATCCGATATTCTTCCAAAAAAAGCCAATACGAAAAATGAACGTCTGTCTTCACAGGTAAATCCAAAAGCAAGCTCTACGAAAACCAAATACGACGCTCCGTTAGGGCGAATTTTTATTCCGCGTCGTCAAGATAGTTTCTCACCAAGGATTGCAGCAGCTCGTCTCGGTCGATATGTCTGATAAGACTGCGGGCGTTTTTATAAGTCGTAATGTAAGTGGGATCCTCGGAAAGAATGTAGCCGACCAACTGATTTATCGGATTATAGCCCTTTTCCTTGAGAGCTTCGTAAACGGTGCAAAGTATCTCCTTCATTTCGGATTCACGCTCGTCACGCACCGAAAAGGTCATTGTTTTTTCATGCATGATATTCCCTCCTAACTGTTTTTACGCGGGCTACTTACATTATACACTAAAATCGACCGAGTTACAAGTCTTTTTTTAAAATTTTTTCAAAACTTGTCCGCATAGGATAGGATAAAATCCTTCGCTAAAAAATTTAACCGTTTTTTTAGGAAATATCACTATTGAATTTAGCGCTCCTTATTGATATAATAAAATAGATAAAGTATACTTGGAGGTAAATATGGCTTCAACGAAAAACAACACAAGCGCAGAGTCCAATGGCGGTTTTAAGACCGCCGCCTTTGGTTTTGATAAAAACGATGTAAATATGTACATCGCAAGTCTAAGGAAAAAAATGAAAAATATGGAGGAGGAGTTCGAGCAAAAGCTCGCCCAGGCTCTGGAAAATCCTACCGCCTCCAACGACGTGCTGAAGCATGAACGCGAGGTCATTCGTGCGGAAACCGAAAAAATATGGGGCGAAAAGCTTAATGAACGCAATAATATCCTTAAGCAGCAGCAAGCGCGTATCAATGAGCTCGAAAACGAGCTGAAAATAAGCCAGGACAAGGTGGCGTCGCTCAGAACACAGCTTGCGGCGGCGACCTCCGACACCAGCTCCGACGCTGTAATAAGCGCACGCGCCGCTAAAGCGTATATGCAGTTCACCCGCGAGCTGCGTTCCATTTCAAGCTCGGTGGAAAAGACCCTTATCGAGATGGAACAGCGATGGAGAGGAGAATTCGGAACAGCTGCCGCCGAAATGGGAGCGCAGGAAGACGAGAGCGCCGAGAATACGGCGGCGTTATCCGCTTCCGAGGCTTCCGAGACGCTTATTGACAGCTCCGTAAATACGGAAGAGGTCAATGACGATTCAATCACAGATAACCTTTCGGATACCTTCTCGGAAATAAAAGCGGAGGTTTCGGAGGCAAAAATCGATATTGACGAGAACCTGCTTGCAGAACCTCTTCCCGAGGAGCCGAAACCTGCCGAGCCCGACAGGTCCGCTAAAAAGGTCAAAGGCTCCAAGAAAAAAGCGGAGGCTGCACCCGCACCCAAGCCGATTCCCAAGCCCGAGCCTATACCCGAACCCGAGCCTGTAATGGAAGAGGTCGATGTTGACCTGCTCCTTAAAAAGCCGAAGGCTCAGCCGCCTGTTGCAGCGCCTGCGGCAAACGATGATTTCGGCTCTCTTCTTGCCGAGGACAGCCCGATGGCGGACGATCTGATCGCCGCTCCCGAGCCCGCTCCGACTCCTAAGCCGAAAAAAGCCGCGCCGGCTCCGAAGATCGAAATAGACGATGATTTGAGCTCCCTGCTTGCCGACGATCTTTCGGATTTCCTCGTTGAACCCGCCGACAATACGGTGGGCGCGAACGATGATTTTGAAAGCCTGCTGGCGGAGTCGGAGGAGATGCCCGACCTCGGCGAAGACATCCTGATCAATGAAAACGAGCCCAAAATCGTAAAGGGAGACGATTTGGACGCGTCTCTCCTTTCCGACATCGTTATCAACCACGATGAAAACATAGGCGATCTCGGAGAGATGATACTCGAAAAAGAGAATTCCGAGCTTGCTGAATTTGGAGATATGCTTGTGACCGCCGCCAGCGACGAAGAGAGAAACGACGGTCTCGGGATATCCGTGGGGAACATAGATTTCGGTATGGACGCAGCCGACGAGCTGACCGAAAGCGTCAAGGAAGCCGCAGACGCCAAAAAGGAAGAAGACCCGTTCGACTTTTCTTTCCTTTCCGAGGATTCCGACGACGAGGAAGACGATATGAGCACCGACGTTTCTTTCTCGGGTATGCTGTAAAAAATTAAGGCAACATTGCGCATACGATCTGTTTTATTGCGCAGTGTTGCCTATCAATTTTATTGCTTTCCCAATTAAAGACAAGATATTATCGGAAGAAAGGAAGATCAAAAATATGAAAGCCAATACCTCCGAGCTGCCGCAGCTTGCCCCGAGCTTAAAATCGGGCGACAAGGTCGAGCTGAGCGGATTTATTTATACGGGAAGAGACGCTGCCCATAAACGCTTCGCACAGCTTACGGCGGAGGGAAAAGAGCTCCCCTTCCCCATAAAGAACTCAGTCATATACTATGCGGGTCCAACAGGCACCAAGGAGGGAATGGTGATAGGCTCCTGCGGTCCCACCACCTCGGGAAGAATGGACCCCTACACGCCTCAGCTTTTAAATATGGGATTAACGGGCATAATAGGCAAGGGAGAAAGAAACGCAGACGTTGTTGAAGCCATTATAAGAAATAAGGCGGTATACTTCTGCGCAATAGGCGGAGCCGGCGCTCTTGCCTGTAAATGCATCGAAAGCTGCGAGGTCATAGCGTTCGAGGATCTGGGCTGTGAAAGCGTAAAAAAACTATTTATCCGAGATTTTCCCCTAATCGTCGCCATAGACTGCCACGGAGGAAATCTGTTTAAAACGGGCAGAGAAGCCTACAAACGCTAAAAAATCTTATGTATGAATAAAATAAAAGTAAAAAATTCATAGTTTTTTTATTACAATTTGTGATATTTCTAACAAATTTTTACAATCTTTCATATTTTAGTTGACTAAGCATACTTTTAATGATATAATTTAGACTACCGAAGGGGAATCGGAATGACCGATGAACAACTTTTGTTGGACGCCGCCAAAGCAGAAGCAAACGGCGTAACGTCTGAACACAATAAATACACCGCTTTGCTGATATACAGATATATGCCTTTAATAAAGGCTAAGGCTCATTGTTTTAAAAATTCGTGTATTGAAAACGACGATTTGGTATCGGAGGGATTTTTGGGGCTGCTGTCCGCGATAAGGTCCTATAATCCCGAAAAAGGCTCATTTGCCGCCTTTGCTTCAACCTGTATTTCCAACAAAATGAAATCGGCAGTTGCAAAGGGCTCAGCTAATTCCCTTTTAGTAACGTCGCTTGAGGACTCTTTCCTTGAAACGATAAGCGACGGTAATCTCGGAACAGAGGATCTGATAATCTTGAAGGAACAGAATAATGAAATACTGAAGCAGGTCGATAAGCTGCTCTCCGAAAGAGAACGCGAGGTATTTTATCTGTATATTTCAGCGTACAGCTACGGTCAGATCGCCGAGAAGCTGGGAATATCGGCTAAATCAGTCGATAATGCGATTACAAGGGCAAAAGCAAAGCTGCGTAATTGCTTCAAGGATACGGAGCAATAAAAACCGTTTTCAGAATAAGCTTATTTGTGCGTTTCCGCCGAGCATTCGGCAAGCGTGCGGTAAGTAAACAGGCAAACGGTACAAAAAGTAAAAGCTTCGAAAAAAATGGGAGTATGCTCCTAAATATGACCGGGTAGCTTAAATAAGAGCGTTGTTTATCAAAGGTGTCGGTTCGAATCCGTCCGAGGTCGGAAAATTATTAAGCGAGGTATAACAAAATGTACGAAGACAAAACACTTGTTTGCAAGGACTGCGGAGCTGAATTTGTTTTCACGGCAGGCGAGCAGGAATTTTATGCTGAGAAGGGTTTCGTAAATGAACCTCAGCGCTGTAAAGCATGCCGTGACGCAAGAAAGAATGCGGGAAGAACCAAGGAAATGTTCACAGCCACGTGTGCGGCTTGCGGCGGAGAAGCTAAGGTTCCTTTCCAGCCCCGTGACGACAGGCCTGTATATTGCAGCGAGTGCTTCGCAAAGCAAAAGGGTGAATAAATTTTATCTTCAACTTTATCACTCTGCACCCTGATTCATAACCGATTTTTCCGTTATGCACTGCCGTTTGACGCGGCTTTTAGGGTACATTATTGCTTCATTGTAAGCATAAGAAAACAGCTCGATCGAAAGGTCGGGCTGCTTTTTTCACTATTTTTCGGTTTCATTTAAGTTGATTTTTTACAAAAATCGGCTTTATTTTTTCTGTACTTTTTATTGGATAGATACAAATCCGTAATATATATCTGTCCGTTTTTTGGTTCGTTGAAATTCGTACAATAGCTCTAATTTTTTTAATTGGTTAATAGTATAAACGTATAGTTTTCGCGGCGTTACTGCGGCTTCCCGTTTTTCACTTCAAAAAACGCCTGCTTGCGTTTACAAACGGGACAAACAAGCGGCGCCGCCTTTCCCGTGTGCAAATGTCCGCAATTGCGGCAAACCCATACCACTTCCCCGTCCTTTGTGAATACCTTTCCCGTATTCAACTGCTCCAAAAAGCAATTGAATCTTGCCTCGTGATCCTTTTCCACAGCCGCCACCATATCAAACAGCGCCGCAATGTTATCAAAGCCCTCCTGACGCGCGGTTTTTGCAAAATCGGCATACATTTCCGTCCACTCGTAACGCTCGCCTCCTGCCGCGTTCTCCAGCGCCTTTGCCGTATTCTGCGGAATGCCGTCGCTCATCAGCGACAGCCACAGCTCGGCATGAGCCCGTTCGTTATGCGCGGTGATATCAAAAATATCTCCGATCTGCTCATAGCCCTCCTTTCGGGCAACCTCGCCGTAAATATTATACTTGTTCCTCGCCTGGCTTTCTCCTATAAAGGCGGTTTTTAAGTTATCAAGAGTTTTTGAGCCTTCAAGCTGCATAAAAAACACCTTCCTTTCGGAGATTATCTTGCCCAAGGGAGAACACTTTTATACTATTTTTCCAACGCCGCCAAAGCGCACCGTATCCCGTCCACCGCCGAGGATACTATTCCGCCTGCGTAGCCCGCGCCCTCGCCGCAGGGATACAAGCCCCTCAGCGAAACGCTTTCAAGGGTTTCTCCTCTTGTAATTCTTACGGGTGAGGAGCTGCGGGTCTCGGGTCCCGTAAGGACCGCTTCCCTGTCCCCGAAGCAGCTTATCTTTTTTGCAAACATAGGAAGCGCCTGTTTAATACTCTCCACGGCATATTCGGGCAAATATTCCCTCGGATCGGTATATGCCGTTCCCGGAAGATAGGTAGGCTTTACTTTCCCTATTTCAAAAAATTCGGTAACGCCAAGCAGCTTACCCACGGTGGTACAGGGAGCAAGGTACTTACCGCCCGCTTTTGCGAAAGCCGTTCTTTCGATCCTTCTTTGAAGCTCGACTCCCGCAAGGGGCGACGTCCCGCCGAAATCCTCGGGAGTTATCCCCACCAGCACCGCGCTGTTGGCGTTTTCTCCGTTACGGCTGTAATAGCTCATTCCGTTGGTCACCGTGGTTTCCCTTTCGGAGGCGGAAGCGACCACCGTGCCTCCGGGGCACATACAGAATGTGTACACTCCCCTCCCGTTCTCCAAGTGTACCGCCAAACGGTAGTCGGCAGGGGGAAGCAGCTCGATGGGAGCGCTGCTCCCGTACATGGAAAGGTTAAGGTCGCTCTGCAAGTGTTCTATTCTCATGCCCACGGAAAACGCCTTCGGTACAACCTCTATGCCTTTGTCAAGCAGCAGTTTAAATACATCTCTCGCACTGTGTCCCGCCGCCAATATCAGTACGTCAGTCTCCGCTTCGATTCTCTCGCCGTTTTTCAGATACGCGCAGGAACGCACCGCGCCGTTTCCGATCTGAAAATCGCAAAGCTTGGCTCCGAAAACGATCTCTCCGCCCAAGGACTTTATTTTTTCCCTAATGTTTTTTACTGTGATCAACAGCCTGTCCGTACCTATATGCGGCTTTGCCGAATACAGTATCTCGGGAGGCGCGCCGCAGTCCGCCAGCTCCTTAAGGACCTGATTTATCAGCGGGCTGTGAGTGCCTGTATTCAGCTTGCCGTCCGAGAAAGCTCCCGCTCCGCCCTCGCCGAACTGAACGTTGGATTCTTCGTCAAGCACGCCGCCATGCCAAAACCTATCTATCCTTTTTTTGCGGCTGTCCGCGTCCTCCCCTCTCTCCAGCACGATAGGTCTCGCCCCCGCCTTTGCCAAAATAAGCGCCGCAAATATTCCCGCGGGTCCGAAGCCCACCACCACGGGGCGTTTTCTTAAGCCCTTGACGGGAACGGAAAGAGGTGAAAACGGTCGATATTTTTCAACGTTTTTAAATTTTTTCAAAATTACCGCTTCGTTCCCAAGCTCCGCCGCCACCGTAAGAACATAGTGTATATCGTCTTTTTTTCTTGCGTCAAGGGATTTTTTCAGTATTTTTATCTCGCCTATGTCCTCTTTTTTTTGATTTACCGCCCTTGCCGCTGCTGTTCTTATGTCTGCCTCGCAGTAATTAAGAGGGAGCCTAAGGCTGTTTATTTTTATCATTTATTTATCCTTTCGCGCTGTTTTTATAAACGCCGCCGCTTCCCTGCCCGCCTTGACGCCCGACGCAAAGGCAAAATGCAGATTATAGCCTCCGCAGTCTCCCCATATATCCAATATCTCTCCCGCAAGGAAAAGCCCTTTTATTTTTTTTGACATAAACCTATCGTTTATCTCCTCGCCCGATACTCCCCCCGCAGTGACCTGTGCGGAGGAAAGATCGCCTCTGCCTTTTATTTTAAATTCAAGCCCTTTAGCCGTTTTGGCGATACGTTCTATTCCCTTCCCGCCTATATTTTCCGCGGGCGTTGAGACAGAAATACCCGATTTTTTCAGCAGGTTAAAGGCTACGGCTTTGTTGAATATCCCGTTGAAGCAATCCCCCGCTTCGGCTCCGCTTCGCGCCTTGACAGCCTTGCTCAGCATTTGCGTCAGCTCTTCGTCGGAAAGGTCGGGCGCTAAATCCAATCTTACGCTGTAATCCCCCGAAGCAAATTCCGCCGATAAATTAAAGATACAGATGCCCGACAGTCCGCTTTTGGTGAACTGGACCTCGCCGCTCTCAAATCTTACTGTCCTGCCGCCGCGGATAAGCTCCGCTTTGCACTTGGCTCTTACTCCGTCCATGCTCTTGGCGCCCTCGGCGGTTAGGGAGCATAAGGCGGGGTAAGGCGTATTTATCCTTAAGCCCAGCTCTCCCGCAAGCACAAATCCGCTTCCGTTGCTTCCGTGAACCTGCGCCGCCGCGCCGCCGCACGCTAAAACCGCCGCTTTAGCTCTTATTTCCTCCTTGTCGGTTTTTATACGAAAGCTTCCGTCCCGCTTGCTTATACCGATACAGTCCGAATCGGTAAGAATGCTTACCCCCTCTTTTTCGGCGGCAAGCCTCAAGGCGCTGACGACCGAAGAAGCGGTATTGGACAGAGGGTATATCCGTCCCGCACCGTCCGCATAAGTAAAGAGACCTAAGCTTTCAAAAAACGGTCGTATATCCCGCATATCGGCAAGAAGCCCGCTTATATCCACGCTGCCGTGATAATATTTGGGAGAGATATCGAGATTGCTTAAATTACAGCGTCCGTTACCGGTTACCGATATTTTTTTGCCCACTCTCGGCATGCGGTCGATCACGGTTATACGCAGACCCTTTGACGCTCGAGCCGCCGAAACCGCGCAGGCAAGCCCTGCCGCGCCGCCGCCGATTATTAAGATATCGCTGTTTTTTTCCACCTTGCACTTCCTATATTATATATTATGCTTTTTTCTCCAAAGCCCCGTATGGTAAAACACCTGCGACACCACCGCAGCAACAGACCAGCCTACGGGCCATGACCACCATACGCCCACAGCTCCCATAAAGCCCGCGAAAATATACGCCAGCCCCACTCTCAGGATCAAGTCGGTAAAGGTGGATATCATAAAGAAAACCATAGTGCCCGATCCCTTAAGCACATTATCCGCCACCAGCTTTGCAGTTACCGCAAACAAAAACGGAGACACTATTGTCAGAAAATCAACTCCCGTGGAAATTACCGTATCGGTAGGCTCCTCCACGAAAAGCCCCATAAGCTGCCTGCTGAAAAGGACCGAAATAAGCGAAAGCGCGGCGGCTAAGCATTCGGACATTATTATCCCCGCTATGTAGCCGCTTTTTACTCTTTCCGACTTTCCCGCGCCTATGTTCTGAGCCGTAAAGTTGGATATTCCGCCGGCCAGCGTAATTATCATAGTGACGGAAAAGGTGTTTATCTTGCTTGCCGCCGCAAAGCCCGCGATCACGGACGGATCTCCGAAGCCGTTCACCAAGCTCTGTACAAAAAGATTCCCCACCGACACAAAGCTTTGCTGAAAAATACCGGGAACCGCAAGTCTGGAAATTTTTCCGAGAGTATTTAAAGAAAACATTTTCGGCTTTTTCGGCGTTTCTATCTTTTTAAGGCGGCGGAACAGTATCAGCGCTGCGGTTACCGAAGCCGCTCCCTGCGCTGTAAGCGTTGCCAATGCGAGAGCGCCAACGCCCATACCAAAGCCTTCTACCAATACAAGATCGAGTATAACGTTCCCCACCGACGAACAGATCAGCAGAAAAAGCGGCGTTTTGGAGTCGCCCAAGGAGGAAAACACACAGGTGGAGATATTGTAAACAAACAGGAACACCAGTCCCCACGTATATATTCTCAGATAATCGGCAGCCTCCGCTATAATTTCCCCGTTGGTATTCAGAGCGTTAAGCACAGTATCGCAGAAGATCACGCCCAACAGCGTTAAAACAAGACTTAAGGCGGTTATGGAAATATAGGTGGTGTAGATCGCCGTTTTCATATCGGTGAGCTTTTTCTCGCCGAAAAGATGGCTGATCGCGACCGAGGCGCCTTGGGTAGAGCCTAAAGCGAACGCCATAAATATCATGGTAATGGGATAGGATGAGCCTACCGCCGCCAAGGCGTTTTCTCCTATGCAGCGCCCCGCTATTATGGTGTCCGCCATATTGTAAAGCTGCTGAAAAACCGCGCTCAAAAGCAGCGGCATGCTGAAATTCAGCAGCGTCCTCCACGGCTTGCCGACGCTCATATCCGTTATCATTTTATCACTTTCCTTCAATCGCTCCTTTTTATCACTATGATTATATAACTTTTTTTTGCTTCTGTAAAGTAAAAAAACAACAAAAATCCGTGTTTTATAAGAACATTTTTTCTTTTTTGGCAAAAGTTTGGCATTTTTCTTTACAATCGGCAAAAAATATGTTAAAATAAATATCGACTGATTATCAAAAAATTTATCGGTTTAATAAACAAAAGGTACAAGAAAATGGACTTTGATTTTCCCAAAATTACCGTTATCACAGGGCACTACGGCTGCGGCAAGACCAACGCTGCGGTAAATATCGCTTTAAGGCTCGCGAAAACTCAAAGGGTCACGGTCGTGGACCTGGATATAGTAAACCCCTATTTTCGCACCGCCGACTTCGGAAGCCTGTTTGAAAAAAAGGGCGTTAGGCTTGTGACCCCTATGTATGCCAACTCGAACCTGGATATTCCCGCATTGAGCTTTGATCTGAGCGGTATCGTCAACGGAGAGGGCAGCGTGGTAATAGACGTGGGCGGCGACCCCGAGGGCGCGGTCGCTCTGGGAAGATACGGCGATCTGCTAAGAGACCGAGACGATCTTGCGCTGTACTGCGTAATAAACAAATACCGTTATCTTACCTCAACCGCGGACGAGGCGGCAGAGCTTTTGGCTGAAATAAAGGCGGCTTCGGGACTTCCCTGCAGCGGGATAATCAATAATTCCAATTTAGGAAGGCTTACCGACAGCAAAACCGTTAAGGATTCCGTGGAGTACGCCGAGCAGGTGGCGAAAAAAACAAGCTGTCCGTTAATATTTACCTGCTCCGAGGAAAAAAATCTTGAGGGGATAAGCCCCGCCATGCCGATAGAAATTTATGTAAAGCCTCTTTGGGAGCAGACTTAAAGGAGCTCTGATATGATAACAAAAAACGAATTTCCCATATTGGAATACAGCACCGAGGAAAAAGGAATACTTGACGCCAAGGAAGCCTACGATTATAAAAACGCCGACTTTCCCAAGCTTTGCTTTATGCCGTTTTTCGGCGAGGTGTTTGAGGAATACGCAAAAAAATACGGCTGCGGGGAAAAAGAGATCGGCGGATACAACTCGGAGATCGGAGATTTTCCCGTGCTGAAGATCAGCTATAAGAGCAAGGAAATGTGTATGATGAGGGCTCCCGTTGGCTCGTCGGGCGCCGCCTCCTTTGCCGATTATCTGTACTCCAACGGAGTTGAAACGATAATTTGCTGCGGCGGCTGCGGCGTACTGGACGATATTCCGAGAGGAGACGTTATTGTTCCCGTAAAGGCTTTACGCGGCGAGGGCAGTTCGTATCAATATCTGCCGCCGTCAAGATTTGTGGGGCTGTCGGACAATGTTATCGAAAAAATCGAAGCCGTGCTGAATAGGCTTAAGGTGCCCTACATAAAAAGCATCACATGGACCACCGACGGGCTTTTCCGAGAAACCAAGGAAATGGTCGAATACAGAAGATCGGAGGGCTGCAAAACCGTTGAAATGGAGTGCGCCGCCTTTGCCGCCGTGGCAAAATTCAAGGGAAAAAGCTTCGGACAGCTTTTGTACAGCGGCGATGTTGTAACGGGCGAGGGCAATTACGACGACCGAGAGTGGTACAACGATATGTCGGCAAGAGAAAGGCTGGCGCATATTGCTATAGAAACGCTTTATACATTGTAAAATCAAAATATACATACCTTGAAAGGAGAATACAATGGCAAAAATGAAGGTCGAATTTGACCGCTGCAAGGGCTGCGGTCTCTGCACCACAGCCTGTCCAAAGGGCATAGTGCATATCCAACAGGACAAGCTGAACAAAAAGGGCTATTATACCGCGATATGCATTGACGATGAAAAATGCATCGGCTGTGCATTCTGCGCTATGATGTGTCCCGACTGTGCGATCACAATAGGAGGTGACGAAAAGAAATGAGCGAGCTTACACTTATGAAGGGCAACGAGGCATTGGCGGAGGCAGCCATAAGAGCGGGCTGCAAGTGCTTTTTCGGTTACCCTATCACTCCGCAGACCGAAATTTCCGCGTACCTGTCAAAGCGTATGCCCAAGGTGGGCGGCGTGTTTTTACAGGCGGAATCCGAGGTTGCCGCTATAAATATGGTTTACGGCTGCGCGGGCTCGGGAATACGCTGCATGACCTCCTCCTCGTCTCCGGGAATATCGCTTAAAACGGAGGGTATTTCCTACATAGCGGGCGCCGATCTTCCCTGCGTTATCATCAACGTACAAAGAGGCGGTCCCGGGCTTGGCGGTATTCAGCCCTCCCAGGCGGATTACTGGCAGGTGACCCGCGCATTGGGTCACGGCGACTTCCATGTTTTGGTATTTGCTCCCTCCACCGTTCAGGAAATGGCGGATACCGTTACAAAGGCATTTGACTTAGCGGATAAGTACAGAATGCCCGCCGTAATTTTGGCCGACGGTCTTTTGGGGCAGATGATGGAGCCCGTGGCTTTTGACGAAAACGCAGAAATAACGCCGGCGGACGCTTCAAGCAAGCCTTGGGCGGCTACGGGCCACAAAAACGGCAGAAAGCACAATATCATAAATTCCCTTTACTTACAGGCAACGGAGCTGGAAGAAAAGGTAAAGGCACGTTTTGAAAGATACGAACAGGTAAAAGCCAATGAGACCATGGCGGAGTGCTATAAAACCGAGGATGCGGAAATAATAGTCGCGGCTTACGGCTCAACGGCGCGCCTTGCCAAATCGGCGGTAGAGCTGGCAAGAAAAGAAGGCATAAAGGCGGGCGTTTTCAGACCTATAACCCTTTGGCCCTACCCCGTAAAGGAAATAAACGAGGCATGCAAAAACGCGAAAAAGGCGCTTGCGGTCGAGATGTCAATGGGTCAGATGGTCGATGACGTAAGGCTGGCGCTTAACTGCCGCATACCCGTTGAATTTTTCGGCAGAACGGGCGGAGTTATCCCCAGCCCCGCAGAAATACTTGACAGGATCAAAAGCATACACGCCGAATAAACCCATAACATCAGATTATGAAAGGAATGATATAAATGCCCGAATTTAAAAGACCGCATGCCCTTTGCGACGTACCCCTGCATTATTGTCCCGGCTGCACCCACGGTATTATTCACCGCTTGGTCGCCGAGGTAATAGATGAAATGGGTATAGAGGGCGATACCATCGGAGTTTGCCCTGTCGGCTGCTCCGTTATGGCTTACGATTACTTTAACTGCGATATGCTGGAGGCTTCCCACGGACGTTCTCCCGCCGTTGCCACAGGCGTTAAGAGAGCTAATCCCGATAAGTTTGTATTTACATATCAGGGAGACGGCGACCTTGCCGCTATCGGTACCGCCGAAACGGTTCATGCCGCAACAAGAGGCGAAAACATCACCGTGATTTTCGTCAACAACACCACCTACGGCATGACAGGCGGACAAATGGCTCCCACCACTCTCCCCGGACAGGTAACTCAGACCACGCCCTACGGACGCAACACAAGCGTTGAGGGCTTCCCCGTTAAAATGTGCGAAATGCTGTCGCAGCTTGACGGCGTAGCCTTGGCGGAAAGAGTTACGGTCATTGATCCCAAATCCGTAATGAACGCAAAGAAGGCTATCAGAAAAGGCTTTGAATTTCAAAAGAACAAGCAGGGCTTTTCAATTATAGAGGTGCTCTCCACCTGCCCCACCAACTGGGGAAAAACGCCTGTCGAAGCGATCCAAAGATTAAAGGACGAAATGATTCCCTATTATCCCTTGGGAGTATATAAGGAGGGAGCTGTAAGATGACAAACGATATACTTTTAGCGGGCTTCGGCGGACAGGGTATTCTGTTTATCGGAAAAATGCTGGCTTATTTGGGACTTTACGGCAATAAGCAGGTTTCCTGGCTTCCCTCCTACGGTCCCGAAATGAGAGGCGGGACCTGCAACTGCTCGGTCTGCATAAGCGACGATCCCATAGGCTCTCCCCTTGTGCTTGATCCAGATAACCTGCTTGTGATGAACACTCCGAGCTACGATAAATTTATCGGCAGCGTTAAAGCCGGCGGAAGCTGCTTTATCGACAGCACGCTTATAGACGAAAAGTGCGACAGGACCGACATAAGCTGCTACTATATTCCCGCCACGCAGCTTGCCAATGAAAACGATCTTCACGGCATGGCAAACGTTATACTTTTGGGAAAGATGATAAAGGAAACGGGAATGGCTGACGAGGCAGTCATTGAAAAAACCGTAAAAAAGGTCGTTCCCCCCAAAAAAGCGCATTTGATCGAGGCTAATTTAAAGGCATTAAAGCTGGGTATGGAGCAATAATGACGGTCAATAGCAACAAAAACGGCACCGCTTTGATAGGCGATGCCGTTTTTTCACCGTTTGAGTTAAGCTGCATAAAATACATCAAGCGGTATATTCCGTATTTTTAAGAAAGGAACGGCTATATAATGCAAACACAATCGCAATGGCAAAAATGCCATGATACGCAATGTGCGAACATATGCCCCAGGGCTCCGTTGGGCTATGTATTCGCGGCTATGCAGAACGGTATCGGAAAAGTGTATTCCCCTCAAAAGGCGCTTTCGGTCGGAACTATCTTTCCCGAGCTTAACATCACCATAAACGAATACGAAAGGGGGCTTTGGGATGGAAAATAATTCAAACTGCCGCCGTCTGCTTCAGGCAGTTGACGAAGCGTGCTTTTATATGCAGGATTTAAATCTTTATCTTGACACGCACCCCAACGATACCGCCGCCATAGAGATGTTCAAGGAGGCATGCAAGCAGTACAAGGCATGCAAGGACGCCTTTGAATGCAGCTGTTACCCTCTGAACACCTGCGGCAGCAAGGACGATGAGTGCTGGGATTGGCTCAGGGGCACCTGGCCTCCCGAAACGGTTTGAGGGAGGTATAGAAAATGTTTATTTTTGAAAAAAGAACACAAATACCTGTAAGAATAAACAACAGGAACCCAAAGCTGGCAGGAATCATTTTAAGTCAGTACGGCGGTCCCGACGGCGAGCTGAGCGCGTCGTTGAGATATCTTTCTCAAAGGTTCACCATGCCGGATAACATGGGAATCGGGTTGTTGACGGATATAGGTACATCTGTATCGGAAAAGACCACTTCATATTTATCTTTGGCAGCATCGGCTATGACATAACGCCAGTTTTCGGGCAAGAAATTAAGATAAACGTCCACCGTGTCCTTGTCAACCACAACCATTTTATCAAGTATTGACCTGTAAAACCAATCGTCATATCGGACACCGTTTAAGACTTCGTCAACGGCTTTTTCAATGTCGCTAAACAGCTTATCTTGATTTTCCTGCATTTTTTCACGGCTTCTTATCCCCTGTATATCTTCCTTTATTTTTTCCGCCGATAAATCAATTTCGTTTTTTTTCTTAAGGTACTCTTCCCTTGTGATAATATCGTTCATATAAATATCGAGAAGCTTTTCCCCTTTTTCCGTTTGCTTTTCCAACTCCTTTTCAAGCTTTCTTAAGCTTGGGTCGCCCGAGGTTTCGGCTATAACGGACTTAACTGTTTTTAATACGCTGTTCTTTATTTTCTTGTTGTTCGCTTTTAGGCTTTTAAGGGTAAGATACATAAGGTGCGCAGCGTCCTCATCTCTTACGGCGTTCAGCGAACAGCCTACCTGATTGCCGAATTGGTCGATTTTCGGCTTACCGTGATTAACGGCATTGCCGCACCGCCAGTCTTTATAGGAAGTGCCGTCCTTGCGTTTCCTTATTCTTGAAACATAGCTTGAACCGCATACGCCGCATTTGATTTTGCCCGAAAAGGCATAGCGGTTGCTGTGCTTGGATTTGCCTGTCTGTGAGTCGGAGCGTTCGTCAAGTATCTTGTTTGCTCTTTCAAACACTTCCCTCGACACTATCGGCTCATGGTGATCCTTGATAATAACTATCTCGGATTCGCCCCTGTTTTTCTTTTTTTCGTGGGTAAGGAAATCGGGGGTATAGGTTTTCCCTTGAACCAAATCGCCGCAGTATTTTTCGTTTCTCAAAATTCTGAGTACGGCGATATTAGTCCAGTATTTTGTCTTCTGCGGAAAGAAGCCTTCTTCCATAAGCTCTCTGGCAATTACATGAGTACCCTTGCCCTCGTTTACGCATTTTTCAAATATTCGCTTTACTATTTCCGCTCCCTCTTTATTTACGCTTATCTTACCGTCTTTAACGTCATATCCCAACAGACTGCCCCCGAAAACCACACCTTTTTTCATCTGTATTTTCTGCCCCCACTTAACACGTTCGGAGGTGGCGGCACTTTCGCTTTGCGCTATAGAACCCCGCAGAGTAAGTATAAATTCGTCCTTGGGGTTTATCGTATTGATATTGTCGTTTAAAAATATGACCTCAACGCCTATTGCCCTTAACTCTCTTGTGTATTTGATACTGTCAAGAACGTTTCGGGCAAAACGTGAAATTTCTTTAGTGATTATTACATCTATCTCTCCCTTGTAAGCGCAGCTTATCATTCGGTTAAACTCGGTGCGGTTTTTGGTGCTTGTACCCGACTTTCCCTCTTCGGCAAATATCTCGTACAACTCCCAGTTTTCATGCTTTGTAATGTAGTCCTGAAAATACAGACGCTGATTTTCAAGCGAACCCGACTGTTCGTCGCTGTCGGTCGATACACGGCAGTAAGCCGCTACTTTTTTTATTTTTTTAAGCTTTAAAACCTCGTATTCTTTTTTAAGCGATTCGTATTTTTCGGTATACATTTTTAGTACTGTCCTTTCGTCATAAAATTAAGAGCTGCATTTCAGTCGCAGCTCTTTTTAAACTTCTTTTTTGTTTCGTTTACACAACGGGAATACTGCTCCTCATTCATCAGTCCTCTTTTCTTTAAGGAACTTAACACAGCCAAGGACGCATTTAAATCAATTACGTCCTGCCGTTCGCTTAAATCGGAGGTAATTCTGTGTCGGAAAAGACCACATCATATTTATCCTTGGCAGCGTTGGCTAAAACATAACGCCATTTTTCGGGTACAAATTTCAAATAAACGTCCATAGTGTCCTTGTCGATTACGACCATTTTATCGAGTATCTCCCTGTAAAATTCGTCCTCTTTCTCAACTCCGTTCAAAATTTCGTCAATAGCATTTTCTATATCGGACATAAGCTTATCTTGACTTTGTCGGATTTTTTCACGGCTGTTTATTCTCTGAATTTCCTCATTTATTCTGCTTACGGTCAAATCTATCTCGGACTTTCTGTTAAGATATTCTTCCTTTGTTATCGTATTGCTCATATAAATATCCAACAGCTTGTTGCCTTTTTCCGATTGCTTTTCCAACTCTGCTTTAAGCTGTTTAAGGGTTGACTCTTCCGAGGTTTCCGCTATAACGGACTTAACGGTTTTTAATACACTGCTCTTGATTTTTTTTTCATTTGCTTTCAAGCTTTTAAGGGTAAGATACATAAGGTGTGCAGCGTCCTCATCTCTGACGGCGTTCAGCGAACAGCCTACCTGATTGCCGGATTGATCGATTTTTGGCTTGCCGTGATTGACGGCTTCACTACACCGCCAATCCTTATAGGGAGAGTCGTCTTTTCTTTCCCTGATTCTTGAAACATAGCTTGAACCGCACGCACTGCACTTGATTTTGCCAGAAAAGACATAGCGGTTGCTGTACTTTGATTTGCCTCTTTGTGATTTTGACCGTTCGTTTAACATCTCATTTACCTTATCAAACACTTCCTTTGATATTATCGGCTCATGATGATTCTCTATAATGTAAAATTTCGATTCACCATGATTGACTGCTCTTTTATGTGTGAGATAATCGGGCGTATAGGTTTTTCCCTGAACCAAGTCACCGCAATATTTTTCATTTTGCAGCACCCTAAGAACGGTTGCACTACTCCAACGCTTTGATTCTTTTGGGAAAAAACCTTCTTCCATCAATTCTCTTGCAATTACATGAGAGCCTTTACCTTCTAAGGCTTTCTCGAATATTCGTCTAACTATTTTTGCTTCCTCCTCGTTTACGGTTATTTTGCCGTCCTTAACGTCATATCCAAGCAAGCTTCTTCCGAAAGTCACTCCCTCTTCCATTCGCTGTCCTTGCCCGAATCTTACACGCATAGAGGTATTTCTGCTTTCCTCTTGCGCAAATGCCGACAAAATTAAAAAGATTATCTTATAGGCTGAATCAAAGGTACTGATATTTTGAGTTAAAAACCGAACCTCAACTCCCAAGTCATACAATTCTTGTGTAAATGTAAGGCAATCCATAACATTTCGTGCAAAACGGGAAATATCCTTGGTGATAATCAAGTCTATTTCGCCGTTTCGTGCGCACTCAATCATACGGTTGAACGCTTTCCTATTTTTGGTGTTTGTACCTGATTTACCCTCATCGGTAAATATATCATACAGCACCCAATTGGGGTTATTATTTATTTCCTTTTTAAAAAATTCTTGCTGGTTTTCCAAAGAGCTTGCTTGATCGTCGCTATCGGTTGATACACGGCAGTATGCAGCGACACGCTTGGTTTTTACAGCTTCCTTTTCAGCTTTACTAAGGAGATACTCCTCGTTCATTTTATAATATTTACTTACGCTCATGGTTTTTACCGCCTTTCATTATTTTTGTATTAACCATAATAACATACTTCGGTTACAATTCGGTTAAATATTCAACTTTTTTCGCCAATATAAAAAATACAGCAGAGCTGTAATTTTACTTACAGCTCCACCGAAATTTACGCGTATATAAGCACTACTTTCCAAAAATTTTTTTCATTTCCTCTACACAGGAGGAATACTGCTTGTAATTTAAAAATCCCCTTTTCTCTAAAGAACTTAAAACAGCCAAGGACAAGTTAAAATCGATTATATCCTGCCGTTCGCTTAAATCGGAGGGCATACTGATACATACATACTTTCTCGGAATACCTCGTTTCAGTTTCATACCGCTGCCCCCCTTTTTACAGATATATGAGGGAACGGTTGTACGGTAACACTAAAGATATCATATATCTTTATAAAATAAAACAACGGCGTTGACATAAGCCAAGCCGTCAGATGTTTTGCCCTTTGCGGAATATACAAAGGGCTGTTGCTTTTCCAATGGAAAAGTGATAGAATTAAAAGAAAAAGAAAAAGAAAAAGAAAAAGAAAAAGAAGCTTTACCATAAAAGCTGCCTCCTCGAAAAAAATTTGGTTAAGAAATTAACCATAATGATTTGTACGAGTAAACTTTTTTGACAAAGTGTGCAGCTCAAATATAAGTAAATTTCGGAGAAAATAAAATGACTAACGAGGAAACTCTGTATACTCTTATATGCGTTTACAACAAACTGAAAACCAATAAAGCCACGGCGGAATATTTGGAATATAGCCGTAATACCGTAAGCAAGGCTGTAAACCGTTATTTGTACTTAAAGGACGATATTGTTAATTCTAAGGACATAAAGTCGCTTGTGGAATCGGTAAAGCTGCATAAGCTTGACAGTGAATACGACATAGTATGCTTTTGCCGTTCTCCTAAAGCGCAAAAATATATGAAAAGGCTAAACGCCGCCTATAAAAATACTCTTTCCTTGGATATGGAAATGAAAATAAAAGAGTATTGTGTAAAATATCTCAATTATTATATTGCCGACAGGAGCATACTTGAATATATAAACGCCATTTTGGAAAATATAGCAACGGAATACGGACTGACTCCCAATGACGTAAAGCACGATATATTAAGCCCAGTTAATAACAGAAGCCTTCCCAACAGCGTTACAGGCTTTACAAGAGTTAATATGAACAAAAAGTACAAAAACACCGTAAAGTACTACCGTCACTACAACAGGGTAAAGAAAAACTATGAAGAGGTTTACCATAAGCTGAAAGAAGATAAGGATTTCAAGGAACGCCCTTTCTCCTATGCTCTGTTTTATAAATATGCACGTAAATATTGGGGTAATAAAACCTTTGATTATGATTTATCGGAAGTGCTGAAAAAGGCAGGCGGCTGAAACATTTTTGTTTCAGCCGCCTAAGTAAAAAAAGATTTTCTATGCTCCAATTACTATGTTTAATAATACTATTGTATAATAATATATATGTAAATCGTAAATCAAGTAAAAAAATACGGCGGCTGACGTACTTGTTTACGTCAGCCGCCGTATGTACATAATTATATTTCTTAATTATCCGAGGAAACAGGAATTTTAAAACAGTAGGTCGATATACGTCCACGTTCTTTAAGCGATATTCGTTTTATAAGCTTTCCCTTGTCCTCGGTGCATAGAATACCGTTTTTCTTTAAAAGCCCTAAAATTTTTCTGTAATCGGATATTTTTTTATCGTTCATAAGCTTTTCAAAATCATCGGTTATGATGTAGTAATAATAAAATATGGCTATCCCTTTTAATCAGCACTCACATCAACCGTCATAGAAACAGCAAG
>JAMPHV010000099.1 GCA_023663265.1 Bacteroides sp. | reverse complement strand
TCTCTGTTACACTTAAGCCCCGCGGGAGGCGCGCTGCTCTCGCTTCCGAGAATAATAAAACATTAAATAATATGCAATTTTAAGAATTAGTAAATCGGTACTTTTATAAAATAAAGCATTATCTTATAACGCAATCATAAAAAACAGTATCTCAGATTTAGAAATTTTGGGGAAACTTAAAAGCTTTTGTTTTAAGCTTCCCCAAAAATTGACAAACCCCCTAAAAAGTTACAAAATATTCACTTCACCGAAAGGACTCACCGAAATGCAGCTTACCGACATGGGAACCATCAGGGAGCTATTTGCCCGTCATGGCTTTTCCTTTACCAAATCACTGGGACAAAACTTTTTGACAAACCCCTCTGTTTGCCCGAGAATTGCGGAGCAGGGCGGCTGCGGCGGCGAGGTCTGCGCTCTTGAGATCGGAACGGGCATAGGAGTTCTTACAAAGGAGCTGGCTTTAAGAACAAAGAAAACCGTGGCGGTGGAGATAGACAGAGGGCTTGAGCCGATATTGGCGGAAACGCTGTCCGAGCTTGACAACGTTGAGGTCATATTCGGCGATATAATGAAGCTTGACCTAAAAAGGCTTTTTGAGGAGAAATTCAAGGGTGAAAAAACGGTGGTATGCGCCAATCTGCCTTATTACATTACCTCGCCCGTTATTATGAGACTGCTCGAAGAGCGGCTGCCTATAAGCTCCGTTACCGTAATGGTGCAAAAGGAAGCCGCCGACCGTATCTGCGCAAAGGTGGGAAGCAGGGAATGCGGTGCGCTGACGGTGGCGGTCAATTATTACAGTACTCCGAAAAAGCTGTTCAACGTTTCACGGGGAAGCTTCGCTCCCAGTCCGAACGTAGATTCGGCGGTGATACGGCTCGACGTCGCCGAAGAAAGAAAATACGGCGATATAGACGAGAGGCTGTTCTTTCGTATCGTGAGAGCCTCATTTTCTCAAAGAAGAAAGCAAATGTTAAATCCGCTGTCGGCGGAGCTTAAAATACCCAAGCGGGAGCTTGCGGAAATGCTCTCGGGCATAGGGATAAGCTCGGCGGCAAGAGCCGAGGAGCTTTCAATGGAGGACTTTGCGGCGCTTAGTAACACCGTTGCAAATTATTGTTAAAATTACCGAAGCTTCCATATATCTCTGTTATACTCTTTAATGGTGCGGTCCGAGGAAAAATAGCCCGCGTTGGCAATATTGACAAGCATTTTTTCAGCCCACTTTATCCTGTTTTCATAGTCCTTGTACGCTTTTTCCCTCGCCTTGACATACTCGTCGAAATCGGGGAAGGTCATAAACCAATCCTTGCCGATAAGCTCCTTGGAAAGCCTCTCCAGCATTTCCTTGTCTCCGACCTCCATAAGCGTTTCGCTTGTGATAAAATCGACCGCTTCCTTTATGTCCTCGTTTTCCTCGTAGTATTCCTTCGCCTTGTAGCTGCCCTTTTTGTAGCGTTCCACCACCGTTTCGCTGGGATCGCCGAAAATATAAATGTTGTCGTCGCCCACAAGCTCGTGTATTTCTACGTTTGCTCCGTCCTCGGTGCCCAAGGTAACGGCGCCGTTAAGCATAAATTTCATATTTCCCGTGCCGCTGGCTTCCTTTGAAGCAAGCGATATCTGCTCCGAAATGTCGCAGGCGGGAATAAGCTTTTCCGCTTCGGAAACATTGTAGTTTTCCACCATTACGACCTTAAGATAGGGGCTTACCTCGGGGTCTCCGTTTATTACCTCGCTCAGACATAGCACAAGGTGGATTATATCCCGCGCGATAACGTAGGCGGGAGCCGCCTTTGCCCCGAAAACAACGGTTATCGGAGCGGAGGGCTTTTTGCCGCCCTTTATTTCAAGGTACTTGTGAATGATATAAAGCGCGTTGAGCTGCTGCCTTTTATATTCGTGGAGGCGCTTTACCTGGATATCGAAGACAGAGCTTTCGTTTATGTCTATCCCCTGAGTGGTCAAAAGGTGCTCCTTGAGCTGTTTTTTCTTAAGTCTCTTTATTTCGAGCAGCCTGTTTAAAACCTCTCCGTCCTTTTTGAAGCCAAGCAGCTTTTTAAGCTCCGCTGCGTCGGACTTGAAGCCGTCCCCGATAAGAGAGGATATCAGCTCCGTAAGCTCAGGGTTGCAGTGCAGGAGCCATCTGCGGAAGGTTATGCCGTTGGTTTTGTTGTTGAATTTTTCGGGGTATATCTTATAGAAGCCGTTCAGCTCCTCCTTTTTTAAGATATCGGTATGAAGCGAGGCAACGCCGTTTACGCTCATGCTGTAATGAATATCTATGTGAGCCATATGGACGCGCTCGTCCTTATCGATGATATACAGTCCGCTGTCGTCGTATTTTCTTCTTACCTTGTCGTCCAGCACCTCGATGATCGGCATAAGCTGAGGAACGACCTGCTTAAGATATGATACGGGCCATTTTTCCAGCGCTTCGGCAAGAATAGTGTGGTTGGTATAGGCGCAGGTCTTTGTTACCGCCTCTATGGCGTCGTCGGTCTCCAGCCCCCGCTCTACCAGCAGTCGGATAAGCTCGGGTATTACCATGGTGGGGTGGGTATCGTTTATTTGTATCACCGCATAATCGGCTAAGTCGTAAAGCCTGCAGCCCCTTGCCTCACATTCGTCAAGCAGCATTTGCGCGCCCGCCGACACCATAAGGTACTGCTGATATATCCTCAGCATACGTCCCGCGTCGTCGCTGTCGTCGGGGTACAAAAAGAGGGTGAGGTTCTTTTCCGTCCGCTCCTTGTCGAAGTCAATGCCCTTTTCGATGACAGACTCGTCAATGCTGTCGATATCGAAAAGATGCAGTCTGTTGGAGGCGTTGTTGTAGCCCGTAACGTTTATATCGTACATTCTTGCGGTGACCGAGCATTTTTTAAATTTTACGGTGTAGGTTTTATCGGTCTTGATGAGCCAGCTCTCGTCGGTGAGCCACCTGTCGGGAACCGCCGTCTGACGGTTGTCCTTAAATATCTGCTTGAAAAGACCGAAATGATATTTCAAGCCAACGCCGTCTCCGTTCAAGCCCAAGGCGGCGATCGAATCCAGGAAGCAGGCGGCAAGTCTTCCAAGTCCGCCGTTGCCCAAGGAGGGCTCGTTTTCGATCTCCTCGATCTTGCAGATATCCCTGCCGTTTTCCGCAAGCTGTTTTTTTACATCATCGTAAACGCCCAAATTTATAAGATTATTTGACAAAAGCTTTCCTATAAGAAATTCCGCCGAGAAATAGTAGAGCTTCTTTCCCGAGGCGGGGCGGCGCTTTGCCTCCGCAAGCCTCTGCACCTCGCCCAAAAGCGCGCAGTATATCTGCTCGTCGGTGCACTCGGCGATCGTTTTGCCGTATCTTTTCGTGATGATCTCGGAAATATTCATATCGTTCCTCTTCTGATAATTTTATCGGTCAAAATATGCGCGTGCCGCGGGATCGGTCCTTGTTTTCGGCAAGGGGTCGGCGCAAAATTCTTCAAGATTAGACCTGTTCGGTCGGCGGCGCAATAATTTCGTTCTTGGCGTTTTCAAGCGCGGCAATGACCCTGTCGCACCATTTGTCAAATTCCTCGTCCCCGTTCTGACATTCCTTATGGGAAAGCACGTATTCCAATGTGTTTTTTACGCCTTCCTCAAATCTGATCCTCGGTCTGAAATCGGGAACGGCTTTTTTGAGCTTGCTGTTGTCAAAAACCACCGAATTGGACTTATCGCCTATGAGGCTTCCCGTAAAATCATAGTCGCTTACCGCCGCCAGAAATTCCGATGAGACATAATAGGGCTTCAGCTCGACACCGAGGCATTTTGCAATGGTCTGGTATATCTGATTCCATGTTAGACTTTCGTCGGAGGTTATCTGAAACGCCTCGCCTATCGCGTGAGGATTGCCCAAAAGCCCTGTAAAGCCCTCGGCAAAATCTCTGCTGTCGGTCATTGTCCAAAGTGAGGTCCCGTCGCCGTGAATTATGACGGGCTTGCCCTCAAGCATACGCTTTACGACCTGCCAGCTCCCGTTTTTGCCGTGAACGCCCAGGGGCACCGCGGTTTCGCAGTAAGTGTGGCTGGGTCTTACGACGGTAACGGGGAAGCCCTCGTCTCTGTACAGCTTCATAAGGTATTCCTCGCACCGTATTTTGTTTCTTGAATATTCCCAGTAGGGATTTGCAAGGGACGTCCCCTCCGTAATGACATAGTGAGGCGGCAGCTTGTTATAGGCGGAGGCGGAGCTGATATATACGAACTGGCTTGTTCTCCCCTTAAAAAGCCTATGATCTCTTTCAAGCTGCGGCTGCACAAATCCGATAAAATCGCACACCGCGTCAAATTCCATATCGCCCAAGGCTTCCGCCGCGGCTTTTTCATCGTTTATATCGGCTTTTATAAGCTTGATATGAGAATACAGCTCGGGTCTGAGCCTGTTATTCGCGTTTCCGCGGTTGACAAGATAAACCTCGTTTCCGTTCTCTGCAAGCTTTTGAGAGATCGCGGCGCTTATCGTTCCCGTGCCGCCTATTATCAATATTTTCATTTCAGATCGACCTTTCCGCATAATTATTCCGCAATTCGGATATGCAGCTCCTCCAGCTGCTTTTCATCGACCTCTGCGGGACATTCGGACATCGGCTCGCTTGCGTCCTTGACCTTTGGGAAAGCGGTAACGTCTCTCAGATTGTCGGTGCCGCAAAGGATCATGGAAAGACGGTCAAGACCTATCCCCATTCCTCCGTGAGGCGGCGCCGCGTACTTGTACGCGTTCACAAGGAAGCCGAATTTTGCCTGTATTTCCTCCTCGGTGAGCCCGAGCGCTTCAAACATTCTCTGCTGAAGCTCCGAGTCGGTTATCCTGATAGAGCCGCTGCACATCTCAACTCCGTTCAGCACAAGGTCGTACGCCTTGGCGAACACCTTTTCGGGAGCGCTTTCAAGATATTGCAGACACTCGTCGTTGGGCATGGTGAAGGGGTGGTGCATAGCGTCCCAATGATCGGTCTCGTCGTTGTACTCAAAGAAAGGAAAATCGGTTATCCAAAGGAAATTATAGCCCTCGGGTATAATATCGAGCTGCTTTGCGGTTTTAAGTCTGAGCGCCCCGAGAACGGGGAGCGTCACTCTGTTCTTGTCCGCAACAATAAAGGCGGCGTCGCCCTTTTCACAGCCTAACCTGTTTAAAATGCTTTCCAGCTCGCCCTCCGCCAAAAACTTTCCGAAAGAACAGTTAGGCGCGTCCTCTACCCAACGGATATAAGCCAGACCCTTTGCCCCTATTCCCTTTACAAATTCGGTAAGCTTGTCGATCTCCTTGCGGGTAAACACGGCGGCTCCGTTTTTGGCGACAATGCCCCTTACGCTGCCGCCGCTTTTGACTGCGTCGGCAAATACGGAAAAGCCCGTGTTCTTGACCGTTTCACTTAGGTCGGTGATCGTCATTCCGAAACGTGTGTCGGGCTTATCGGAGCCGTACATAGCCATAGCGTCGTTGTATTTCAGCCTGGGAAGAGGCATGGGGATATCGACGCCCATGACCTCCTTCATCAGCCTTTCGACCAAGCCCTCGCCCACAGCCAAAATGTCGTCAACGTCAACGAAGCTCATTTCCATATCTATCTGAGTAAATTCGGGCTGCCTGTCCGCGCGCAGATCCTCGTCGCGGAAGCAGCGGGCAAGCTGGATATAACGGTCAAAGCCCGCTATCATCAAAAGCTGCTTGTATATCTGCGGCGATTGGGGAAGTGCGTAAAATTTCCCCGAGTGCACTCTCGAGGGAACAAGATAGTCGCGCGCCCCCTCGGGAGTAGACTTCATCATCATGGGAGTTTCCAGCTCGATAAAGCCGTTTTCGTAAAAATAATCTCTTGTGACCTTGGCGATCCTTGAGCGCTTTATAAGATTATCCTGCAAGGTTTTTCTGCGCAGGTCGAGATAGCGGTACTTAAGCCTCAATTCCTCGTTCACATCGGTGTTGTCGGTGATCTCGAAGGGAGGAGTCTGCGCCTTGGAAAGAATACGCAGATCGTTTACCAAAATTTCCACTTCGCCCGTTTTTATTTCGGGATTTACGCTTTCGCGCTTTCTTAAAAGTCCCTTTGCCATAAGCACAAATTCGCTTCTTGCGGTCTTTGCCTTGGCGAAAACCTCCTTGTCGGTGGTGTCGTCGAATACAAGCTGTACAATTCCCGTTCTGTCGCGCAGATCTATGAAAATAAGGCTGCCCTTGTCTCTTACGCGCTGTACAAAGCCGCCCACCGTTACCTCGCTCCCTACGCCCTCAACCTCGCCGCAGTAATGCGAGCGGTGAAGACCGGTCATTAAATCAGCCATTTTTTGTCGTCCTTTCTTTTTGACGTATATAATATAATATGATCGGTATATGATCAGCCGAGAAACTCCACCCTGCCGCTGTCGATATGATAGACCGCGCCGCAAACCTTAACGTCGTCAGCCAATTTGACGCTTTCCTTTATAACGGTCACGCTTCTTTCAACGTTCAGACAGCATGCCTTATACTCGTCCTTTTCATCGCCTACCGCCCTGCGTATCTCATCGGTAATGGTCTTGATATAGCCTGCGGGCTCGCTGTTCAGCGCCGCGCCTACCGCGCCGCAGTGAGTATGACCCAATACCACCACAAGCTTGCTGCCCAAATGATCGGCGGCATAGTCAACGCTTCCGAGCTGATGATTTCCCATAACGTTTCCCGCAACGCGAATGGTGAATATCTCGCCTATTCCCGCGGAAAAAACAGCCTCGGGGATCACTCTCGAGTCGGAGCAGGTTATAACGATCGCATAAGGGAACTGCCCCTCGTCGCAGGTCTTTTTTCTTATCTCTTCGGAAACGTCGCCGGGATTCTGCTTCGCGTTCAGATAAGCTTGATTCCCTTCCTTTAATTTTTCCAGCGCCTTTTCGGCAGGCATACCTTGATTGTGCATAGCGTCCTCCGTTTTCCGCCCGTTCCGTAAGCTTCGCCCGACCCGTAAAAGCGTCGGGCGCGGAAATATTCGGGCAATCATGATTTTCCGATATCGTCCTCAAAGCACAGAAAAGGGCTTCGACAGCGTATCGGTATTAGTAAAAGTATATCACACGAGGAAAAAATTGTCAACCTTTACAAATTTTAAGTTTCTCCAAAATTCAAAGCACAAGGTTGAGTAATCGTTACAACAAAAAGGAAAGCACGTACACAAAAAATAAAAAAAGCATTGAATAAAAAGCAGAATGAGCTTAAGTAAATCTAAAAAAGCATTACAGAACATCGGCAGTTGTAATTTTACGCGCCTGCATTTTTAAAAAGCGGAATACCAAGTTATATTTTATAACCCCTTTCAAAGCGGGGAAAAGGGGGTGGGAGGAGGATAAGGAAAGGATTCTTAAGGTGAAACCTAAAGGGGGAGGGCGGGGGAAATAC
>JAMPHV010000098.1 GCA_023663265.1 Bacteroides sp. | reverse complement strand
ATATAAGTCGGTATTCCGTTTTTTAAAAATGCAGGCGCTTAGAATTATAACTGCCGATGTTTTATAATGATTTATTAAGCTTTAATTAAAGCTCATTCTGCTTTTTATTCAATGCTTATTTTCATTTTAAGATGTGCGCTTTTACTTTTGTCATAACGATTTTTCCATTTTTTGCTTTGAATTTTGGGGAAACTTAAATTATAACGAAAAAACGACCCGTTTTCGACAGGTCGTTTTTTTACAGTCCCAATTATTATATTACAAACCCTGTCGGGATCGCTGTAAAAAGCGGTCCCGACAGGGCTTTATTATTTTGTCTTATTTTATCTCTTCCCCCGCCCCTCTTGCCGCAGCCTGCGGGGTGGTGGTAACGGAGGTTTCCGCAGGTCTTGCGGTGGTTTGAGCCGCAGTGGTGGTGGTCGCCGCGGGAACAGTGGTGACGGCGGGCGGCGTAGTAGTGGCGGTCGAGCTTAACGCGGGCTGACCCGCCTTTACATCGCCGAAGGGGTTCCCGTTAGTGGTAACTGAGCCTATGGGCGGCTCCGACGAAGAGCCTGCCGAGCTGTTTTCTTGATCGCCTGCCGAGTCGGAGACGCTGCTTGAGGGGGGAAGAGTCTCAAACATATCGCCGTTTATCGTCCCGCTTCTGCCGTCTCCGCTTTCGGGGGCAGCCTGCTCCTCGTAAGGCGTGGTGGCGTAAGCGTATTCGCCCGCTCCCTCGGTCTCGGCTACTCTTATAAGGTTTTCCACCGCCTCCTTAAGCTCCTCAAAGGACGCCTCCTGTATCGCCGCCAAATGCGCAGAGTCCAAGAGAGGCGCGGTGCGCTCCAAAAGCTGAGGCGTGGCTCCGCCCGTTAAATTGTATATCTCCTGAAGCGTAAGGTTTTGCCTAAAAATCTCCATTGCTTCGTCTATAAGGTAATTGTCGGAATATTTTGCGGCGGGAAGCAGGGCGGATACGTCGTATATCTGAACTCCGTTTCCGTCGATATGATAGCTGTCGAAATAAACCAGGTCGGAGACCTTAACAAAACCGAAGCCCTTTTGCTTAAGCTTTGTCAGTACGTCGGGCAGCGCCTCCGAGGTGTTTTTCAGATCGTTGTGGAACAGCAGTATCGACCCCGACTCGGTCTTTGAAACCACACGCTCGATTATGGTGTCGGCGTCGGGCTCCTGCCAGTCGATGCTGTCCACCGACCACTGTATCATTTTCAATCCCATTCCCTCTACGGTGCTCACGGTGGTGTCGTCGTATTCGCCGTAGGGCGCGCGGTAGACCTTCGGCTCCTCTCCCGTTATCATCTTTATCTTTCGGCTGCACTCTCTCGTGTCCTCGATAAGATCGTTGATGTTCATGCCCTCCACATGGGGGTGAAGATCGGAGTGATTGCCTATTTCGTGACCTGCGTCATGCATCTTTTTGACGTCCTCGGGGTACTTGTCGCAAAATTCCCCCGTTACAAAAAAGGTGGCTGCGGCGTTGGCGTCCTTAAGGAGCGACAGGAGCAGGTCGGTATTGGAGTTGCCCCAGGCGCAGTCGAAGGTAAGGGCAATGCGGTTGTCTGCGCGGGAAACAGCGTAGATCGGGACCTTTTTATCGGCGGCGACTACCTTGCTGCCCTTAGCGACCGCCATAATGATCAAAGCGATCAGCGTTAAAGCCGCCAACACAATCACGGCGGTACGAAGAAGCTTTTTTCGCGAGGTGGTATAAGTGAACATTTCGGGTCTTCCTTTCTTATCTGTTGAGAACAGGCTTTTGGTAGATTGTATGTTTTGCGGGACAGGAATAGAACTCAATAAATAAAAATTTGCCCCTTGAAATCCCCGCAATAAAATGATATAATATAAGGAAACGCTGATTAAAACACAATCGCCCCGCTCAAACGAGTATACTCGCGCGGCTGATTGTGTTACGCTGCGCTTTAATCAGCGTTTTCGCAATAATACATTAAACGAAATCGGAACGGTCAATATAAATGAAAAAATGGACAATTCGCCGACAGGACCCTCGACAGGTCGGGGAGCTTGCCGCTTCGGCGGGGATAACGCCCTTTGCCGCAAGGCTGCTTTTGAACCGCGGCATAGTCAGCAGAGAACAGGCGGACGAATTTTTTAACAGCGACGAGCTGACCTCTCCCTTTGATATTGCCGATATGGACAAAGCGGCGGAGCTCATAGCCGAAGCGATAGAAAACGGCGAAAAGATCACGGTCTACGGCGACTACGACTGCGACGGGGTCACCGCTACGGTCATTCTGTACGGCTATCTCGAGGCTATAGGAGCCGAAGCGGACTGGTATATCCCGTCAAGAGACGAGGGCTACGGCTTGAACAATGCCGCCATAGACAGGCTGGCGGAAAATGGAACAAGACTTATTGTAACGGTGGACAACGGCATATCGGCGGCGGCGGAAGCCGAGCATATCTATGAAGCGGGTATGCGCCTTATAATCACCGACCACCACCAGGTGCCCGAGCTGCTCCCCCGCGCGGAAGCGATCGTAAACCCGCACCGCTCCGACGATCTTTCCTCCTGCAAGGAGCTTGCGGGCTGCGGCGTAGCTCTAAAGCTTGTGACCGCGCTGGAGGAGGACGCGGACAGCGTGCTGGAAAACTGGGCGGACCTTGCCGCCGTGGGCACCATAGGGGATATCGTGCCGCTTACGGGAGAAAACCGCGTTATTGTAAAAAAGGGACTGGAAAATCTTTCTCTTACCGAAAACGGCGGCTTGAAGTCCCTGCTGGCGCAGTGCGGTATCGACGAGGATATGGAGGTCACAGCCACTATGGCGGCTTTTACTCTGTGCCCCCGCATCAACGCCGCAGGCAGATTTTCTCACGCAAGGGAAGCGGCGGAGCTTTTTTTGTGCGACAATCCGAGACTGCACCGTCAGCTGGCGGAAAACCTAACGCGGCTCAACCTTATGCGGCAGGACGAGGAAAAAAAGATACTGTCGGAAATAGACAGGCTGACCGATGAAAACCCGCTTATCCTTAAGCAGAGAGCGCTGGTGCTGAGCGGGAGGGGCTGGAGCCACGGAGTTATCGGAATAGTGGCTTCAAAGCTTTTGAACCGTTACGGAAAGCCCGTTTTGGTGATCGCCGAGGAGGGCGGACTGTCAAGGGGAAGCGCCCGCAGCATAGAGGGCTTCTCTCTCTTTAAGATGCTTAACGAGCTGTCCGACTATACGGTAAAATTCGGCGGACACACAAGGGCGGCGGGCTTTACCCTTGAAACCGACAGGATAAACGAGTTTACCGAGGCGGTATACGGCTATGCCAAAAGAAATTACACCCAAATGCCGCTCGATCCTCTGACCGCCGAGGCGACTCTCACGGGAGCCGAGCTCACAATAGAAAACATAGAAAGCCTCGATTACTTTCAGCCCTTCGGCGAGGGCAATCCCGCTCCCCTGTTTCATATAAAAAACGCTTTTATAAGGTCCACCCGCTCTCTTAAGGACGGAAAATACATAGCCTTTAACGCCGAAATAGGCGGCAGGGAATTTAAGGTCTTGGATTTCCACTCCGATTTCAACAGCTTTCCCTATGCCGTTGGGGAACAGGTCGATCTTATGGTGAACGCCGAGATAAACGAATACAACAACAAGCGCTCCGTTAGTCTTAAGCTTGCGGACATAAGAAAAAGCGGCTTTTCCCAGGAAAGATATTTCGCGGCTAAGTCGGCGTACGAAAGACTGTGTCTCGGAGAAGACGTAACCGAGGTGCCGCCCGAGAGGATAGTGCCCGATCGGGAGGCGCAAAAGGCGGTCTACGATATAATAAGACAAAACGGCTCCCTTTCCGCCTGCGCCGACAAAGCGGCGGAAAAGGGCTTTAACTACTGCCTGTTCCGAGTGACCCTGGACGCCTTTGAAAGCGTGGGGCTGATCAAAATAAAAGAGGCGGAGGACAGGATAGAAAGACTGCCCGTAAACGGGAAAACCGACCTTAACGGCTGCGAGCTGCTGAGAGGGCTCAGAAGAAGGTTTGGAACGGAGTAATACCACTTCGCGATCATCTATGGAGGCACCCAATGATCTATACTATCGATATGCTTACCGCCCGCATTGCCGCGAGCGAAAAGCAGTATGACACCGAAAAGATACTCTCCGCCTATGAATTTGCGGAAAACGCCCACCGCGGGCAGACGCGCACCAGCGGAGAGCCGTATATCAGCCACCCCGTAGCGGTAGCCTATATCCTTTTGGAAATGTGTATGGATACCGATACCCTTTGCGCCGCTCTGCTCCATGACGTGGTGGAGGATACGGGCGTGACCTTAGACGCCTTAAGAAAAAAATTCGGCGAGGACGTGGCGCTTCTTGTGGACGGAGTAACAAAGATCGGACAGGTGCCCTTAAACACCAAGGAGGAACAGCACGCCGAGAATATACGCAAGATACTTATGGCAATGAGCAAGGATATCCGCGTAATAATCATAAAGCTTGCGGACAGACTGCACAATATGAGAACTTTGGCATGCCGCCCTCCCGAAAAGCAAAGAAAGACCTCCTTGGAGACCATGAGCTTTTACGCCCCTATCGCGCACAGACTCGGTATGAACGACGTCAAGGAGGAAATGGAGGACGTGGCGCTTTACTACCTCGACCCCTACGGCTACAAGGAGGTGGAAAACGCGCTCGCGGCGCGCAAGGATAAGGGCGAGGCGTTTATCGAAACGATCAAAAAGCGAATCGGAGAAAGGATAACCGACATACAGCCGCCCCCCATTATCGAGGGCAGAGTCAAAAGCATTTACAGCATATACAAAAAAGTATACGTAAAGGGCAAGAACCTCGAGGAAATATATGATATATACGCCGTGCGCGTTATAGTACATTCCATCGTCGAGTGCTACAACGTTTTGGGTATAGTTCACGATATGTTCAGACCGATACCCTACCGCTTCAAGGATTATATCTCCACCCCCAAGCCCAACAGGTATCAGTCTCTCCACACCACCGTCATAGGACGGGAGGGAATACCCTTCGAGGTGCAGATACGCACCCTTGAAATGCACAACACCGCCCAGTACGGCGTCGCCGCCCACTGGAAATACAAGGCGGGGCTGGGCGGAAAGGTAGCGGGAGAAAAGCGCTTCGACTGGATAAGACAGATCTTGGATCAGCAGCAGGAGGCTGACGACGTGGAGCTTATCGCGGAGGCGGTGAAGGTGGATTTGGCTCCCGACGACGTATATGTTTTTACTCCTAAGGGCGACGTGGTGACGCTGCCCTTGGGCTCCACCGTAATAGATTTCGCTTATGCTATCCATACCCAGGTGGGGAACCGTATGACGGGAGCAAAGGTGGGCGGACGAATGGCTACCTTTGATTATCAGCTAAAAACGGGGGATATAGTGGAGGTAATGACCACCAACAGCCCCAACTACGGACCCAACAGGCATTGGCTGGATATAGCAAAGACCAATGAAGCCAAGGGAAAGATAAGGGCATGGTTCAAAAGGGAGTGCCGCGCGGAAAACATTACCAGGGGAAAAGCCGCCTTCGACGCGGAAATGAAGAAAAACAACATTTATCCCGACGAGGAATTTTTAAAGCAGATAGCAAAGCGGCAGCATTTTGACAACGTGGACGATTTTTACGCCGCCATAGGCTACGGCGGGGTAATTTTAAGCAAAATAGTACAGAAGACCAAGGAGGATTACCTTAAGCTCCAAAAGCCGCAGACCCCCTTGAACTCGGCGCCCGACGTCGAGGCGGCGGTAAGCGAGAGCATAGCGAGAAAGCAAAGCAGCGGCGTTATCGTGGACGGGATAGAGGGCTGCGCGGTGCATTTTGCAAAGTGCTGCAACCCGCTTCCGGGAGACGACATAATCGGATTTGTCACAAGAGGATTCGGCGTTTCCGTGCATAAATTAGACTGCAAAAACGTTACCGAGCAGCAGAGCAACGCCTCGAACAGCGAGCGCTGGATAAGCGTAAAGTGGGCGGCAAGCGCAAAGGCAAGCTACGAAGCGGTACTTGACATAGTCGCGCAGGACAGGACCGCCCTGCTCGCCGATATTTCCACGGCAATAGCCTCGGGCAGGATACCCATTCACGAGATAAACGCCCATAACTTGAAAAACGGCAACGCAAACATAACCGTTACCCTTGAAATAAGCGGGCTTGAACAGCTTAAAAATATGATAATGAAGCTGAGAAAGATCGACGGGATAATAACCGTTGAAAGAACGGGAAATTATAAATAAAAAGGAGCTGCAATGAAACCGATAAAGCTTACTCTTCCGCCCTTGGACGAAAACTGTTATATTCTTGAGGACGGCGAAAAAAACGCCATAGCGATCGATCCCGGCTCTTGTCCCGAAATGATCGAAAAAGAGCTGACAAGCCGAGGCTTGACCCTGTCGGTCATTCTGCTGACCCACGGGCACTTTGATCATATCGGCGCAGCGGCGCGGCTTAAAGAAAAATACGGCGCCAAGGTCTATATCAACAAAAACGACGAATGTATGCTGTCGGACAGAGCGAAATCGGGTGCGTTCTTAGCGCCGTTTTTCGAGTATGAGGACGTAAGCTGCGACGGGTATGTCGGGGACGGCGATATTGTAAGACAGGGCAGCCTTGAGATAAAGGTCATGGAGACCCCGGGACACAGCAAGGGCAGCGTCTGCTATATATGTGGGGATACGATCTTCGCGGGAGACACAGTTTTTAAGGGCTCGGTGGGAAGAACGGACCTTTATTCGGGAGATCGGGGGGAGCAGGAGGCTTCGCTGAAAAAATTGACCTCCCTTGACGGCGATTATTTTATATTCTGCGGTCACGGAGAGGACACCACCTTGGATCGGGAAAGAACGTTCAACCCGTATATTATGCGTTAATGCAAGAAAGGAAACAGCTATGACGGATTTTTTCACCGCTTTAAAGGAGATCGCCGTAAGCGCCGCAAAGAAAGCGGACACGGGCTACAGAGCCTCCACGCTTAAGGTTTCGGTCATCGCCCTTAACAAAATGCTGGCGAGCCAGTACCGGGAGCTTGGCGCCGCGGTTTACAAAATGTGCAAGTCGGAGGAAACGGCGGGCAGGGAAGCGAGCGAGCGGATCGCCGAAATGACCGTACAGATAGACGGCACGCGCAAGAGGATCGCCGTGCTGGAGCGCAGGATAGAGTATATAATGGGGCTTGTGCGCTGTCCCGACTGCGGAAACACCGTGAAAATGAAAAACGCCTACTGCTCCGCCTGCGGCAGAAGGCTTGCCGCCGAGGAGGAGGGCGTTTATGAAAACGAAAATCAGATGAGCATACCTCGGGAGGAGACGGAAGCATAATACAAATAAGGGCTGAAAAAAATTATCACAAAACTTCAAAAAAGGGGCTGTAAAAAACGACCTGTCGAAAACGGGTCGTTTTTTTGTTATAATTTAAGTTTCCCCA
>JAMPHV010000097.1 GCA_023663265.1 Bacteroides sp. | reverse complement strand
CTTTTTTAGGCGTTTGGGAAGGGTCTTTGGGTTTGAGTTTTACGGAATAAGGTATTTTTATGAAAAGCAGATATACCTTGATAGCCACTGTCGGCTTGTGCTTTAATACAATCAAGAATATGTCTGCCAATAGTGTTTTTGTATAGTGCGAAATCGTGTGTTTTGCCGTAATCTTCAGCAGTACAAATAATGCTTCCGTTCGCTTTGTTGACAACTATCTGTGCTTTTACCGTGTGTCTTTTCTTTTTACCGGAGTACCATTTTCTTTGTTTTTTTGGGGTCGTTCTATGGGACATTCAGTAACATCAACGAGTATTACTTCTATGCTGTTATCTTCAAGCAGCACCTTTTTTTCCCGGCAGAGAAAAACTTCCATCTTTGACTAAGGTATCTTCAATCCATCTAATTGTGTCACAAACAGTTGCTTCTCCAATCTCAAATTCAAATGCAAGTTCTTTTTGCGTAACATATTGACGGAGATATTTTAAAGTCATTATAAGCTGATTTTCTGTAGTAAGCTTCTTTTTGCGCCTGCCTCTCCACTTTTTCAGTTTACTTGCATACGCTTCGTTCAATATTGTTACCATAGCATCAAAAGTCGTTCTTTCAACCCCTATTATCTGTTTGAAGTCTTGATTACTTAATTGTTTTGATTTAGCATAGAAGTCCATTTTATCACTCCCCTTTTGATACTACCATTTTAGGGACATTTTGTCAAGTCTTAATTAGTTTCCGAGGAGGTCTAATATTTAACCGCCTATCGTCATAGGTTTCCTCAATAAGATTATATAATATTTTTTTACGGTTGTCAAATTCGTTTTTCAATATTGACAAATCCGAAATAAGCGTGTATAATAAAAAGCAAGGAAACCGATAGACGGTTAACTCCCTTGCTTTAATTACCTATAAAAAGAAATCGCCGCGTTGGGAAGCACAGGCGATTCTTTTTATTTACCCATTATTTTTTCCGTTTGGAGCTATGGGCAGACAGTATCAAAGAGATTATGCAGCATATCAGCGTTGCGATCTGAATCAGATCGGACATAGTTATGTAGTAATCCATATATACCGTCACCCCCTTTTAAACAGCACGAAAAGCGCTGTCGGGAGCAATATTTAACCGCCTATCGTCATAGGTTTCCTCGATAAGATTATATAATATTTTTTTACGGTTGTCAAATTTATTATTGACAAATCCCGTGAAGCCGCAAGCTCTAAACCTTAAGCATCCAAATAAACGTCCTCAAAATCCGAAACCGTTATATCGTGCTTTACTCTGTCGCGGACCTCCGCTTTTTTTGCGTTGTTGAAGCGGTCCAGGGTGCCCGCCAGATAACCGGTAACTCGGCGTATGCGCTGAAAGGGCGCGGTGTCATAGTGATATTCTATATCTACAAAATCTCCGTCAACAACGGTGATGTTCATTTCGCTGATACGCTTTTCGGGGTAAAGAGTTCTCGCTCTCTGAATATAAGCTTCCTTTTCCTTGTCGCTGATGCTGCCGCCTGTAACATTTACCTTGATCATTGATTTTTTCCCTTTCTGTTTTCGTTTATTCCGTTTTTTCGTATTTGCGTCCGAATGCGATCTGTTTTTTATTCCGAACGATGACCCTGTCGATTTTGCAAAAGCGCGCTGCGCCCCGCTTGACCCGTCTCTGCACTTAAAATGTTCGTTCCGTTCATTTTGTGGTGCACTTAAAATTATACTACTATATGCTGTATATTGCAATAGCAAATTCAGAAAAAATAACATCTTATTTTTGTAAAAATTCACGATTGAATTTTTTCTCCGTCTTGTTCCAAGTATAATACAAATATAATAAATATGATAAAAGCACCGCCCCATTCTGCATAACAGGGCGGCGCCTTATAGTAATTCTGGATTTTCACCGACTTAATCAGACAGCGAGGTCAGCGTATTGTAAATGAGAGGCAAAAACCCCTGTATTACGGCACGTTTATTCACCTTTAAGCGGCTGTCATCATATGTTACCCGAGATCAAGCGGCTTCGGAGCCTCAAAGGAAAAGCCCGCAAGCTTCCGAACGCCGTATATATGGGGGCGAAAATCCCTCGGAGAAAGCATAATAAGGAATATACAGCTTGAGCTTTTATTTGCCCGACTTGACTATCCTGTCCACAGAGGTCTGTATTTTGTCAACGAGGCGTTCTATCTCATCGTAAACGGAGCCGCTTTGCTTGGAAAGCTCTCCGATCTCTCTTGCTACCACGGCAAAGCCTACGCCCGAGCTGCCCGCCTTTGCGGCTTCGATGTTGGCGTTTATGGAAAGGATATGCTCTGTAGTGGCGGTGTTATGCAGGTCGTTCATGAGCCCCTTGGCGGATTTTATATTTTCCGTTATGCCGCCTAACTCGTCGTTAAAAACCTTCACTTGATTGCTGTTTGTCGTTTGCAGGTATTTGAAGTTGACCAGCATATTCATTATGGTGCCAAGCAGGTCCGCGGCGGACTGTATTATTTTCTCGCTTCTTACGGGCACCCGCCGAAGCGCGTCTATGTAAGAGCTCTCGTTGATCCCCAGCTCCCTCGCTATGCCTCTGAATTTTTCCTCGTCGGGAGGGGCTGGGAGCACCTGACCGCCGATAATGGCTCCCACCTTTTCCCCGTTTATCGTAAGGTCAACGGAAAAGTCCATAAGCCCCGCGTGGCAGTAATAGGTGCCGCTGCATTCGTTGTCGCACTTGACGCAGCGCCTTTGACCCTCGGCGCTGCCTCTTGTGTATTTCATACAGAAATCCGTGAAGTTGCTCGGTTTGGTGAGATAATTTCCCTCGGCGTCTACCGCTATCGCCGCCAAGCCTGTGGCGTCGGAAAATTTATCCTGTATTTTCTGAAACGATTCCACATCGACAAAATCTCTTATATTAAGCATAAAAGCAGTATCCTTTCATTCATTTTACCATAAAATCGATATAAAATCAATACCTTTGTGAAATTTTTAAAAAAATTACCGCTTAAGAAGCTCCAGCACCGCTTCCTCGGGTATGGCGCCCACGTTTCTCGCGGCTTCTCTTCCGTCCTTGAACAAAATGAGAGTAGGTATGGCGGAGACTCCGAAGGAAGCGGCTAACTCGCCCTCCTCGGCAGTGTCCACCTTGCCTATTTTATATTCGGGGTGCTCGTCGGAAATTTTTTCCAGTATTGGCGCCATAAAGCGGCAGGGACCGCAGTATTCCGCCCAAAAATCCACCAGCACGGTGCCTTGGGAAATTTCGGAGCTAAAGCTCTTAGAGGTTAATTTTACCGTTGACATTTGCACTGTCCTTTCTTTATATACGTTATGAGGTATTTACTGAAATTATTCTGCCCGTTTTTTCGGGAATTAACCGTTGGAGCAATTGGAATATATTTTATTCCAGCTCGAACGCTCCCGTGTACAATCTGTAATACTGTCCCTTTTCCTCTATAAGCTTTTCGTGGCTTCCTCTTTCGATTATCCTGCCCTGCTCCAGCACCATAATAACGTCCGAATTTTTAACGGTGGAAAGCCTGTGGGCGATAACGAACACCGTTCTGCCGCGCATAAGCGCGTCCATGCCGCGCTGGACTATCGCCTCGGTGCGGGTGTCTATGGAGGAGGTAGCCTCGTCCAATATCATAACGGGAGGGTCGGCGACCGCCGCTCTCGCGATAGCAAGAAGCTGTCTCTGTCCCTGGGAAAGATTGGCGCCGTTGCCCGACAGCTGGGTGTCGTAGCCCTCGGGGAGACGGGTGATAAAGTCGTCCGCTCCCGCTAATTTCGCCGCCTTGATACATTCCTCGTCGGAGGCGTCCAGCTTGCCGTAGCGTATATTATCCATTACCGAGCCGGTAAAAAGGTTGGTGTCCTGCAAAACAATGCCTAAAGAGCGGCGCAGGTCGTCCTTTTTGATCTTGTTTATGTTGATGCCGTCATACCGTATTTTGCCGTCCGCAATGTCGTAAAAGCGGTTGATAAGGTTTGTAACGGTGGTCTTTCCCGCGCCGGTAGCGCCCACAAAGGCGACCTTTTGCCCCGGCTCGGCGTAAATGGTGACGTTATGCAGCACCGTCTTGTTTTTGTCGTAGCCGAAATCAACGTCCAGCAGCCTTACGTCGCCCGTAAGCCTCGTATAGGTAACGGTCCCGTTTTCGTGGGGGTGCTTCCATGCCCATATTCCCGTTCTTTCGTTGCATTCGGTGATAACGCCGTTTTCCTCGCGGGCGTTAACAAGGGTAACATAGCCCTCGTCCGCCTCGGGCTTCTGATCCATAAGCTCGAAAATACGCTGTGCGCCCGCGATACCCATTACGACCGAGTTTATTTGGAAGGACACCTGACCCACGTTTCCCGCAAACTGCTTGGTCATATTGAGGAAGGGCACCACTATGCTTATGCTGAACGCCGCGCCCGAAAGGCTCACGTTGTTCATTCCCGACAAAAGGAAAAGTCCTCCCGCCAAAGCCACTATAACATAAAGCACGTTGCCCATATTGTTCATTATGGGACCCAAGATATTGGAATAGGCGTTAGCTCTGCGAGAATCCTCATACAATTGGTCGTTGAGCCTGTCAAAGGCTTCCTTGCACTCCTCCTCGTGACAGAATACCTTGACCACCTTTTGACCGTTCATTATTTCCTCGATGTAGCCCTCGGTCTTGCCGATAGCTCTTTGCTGCTTCACGAAATATTTTGCGGAGCCGCCGCCTATCTTCGCGGTAAGCACCAGCATCACCGCCACGCCGCAAAGCACCACGAGGGTGAGCCACAGGCTGAAGCTCAGCATAATGGAAACGATCGTCACCGATACTATCACGGTCACCAAAAGCTGAGGTATGCTTTGTGAGATCATCTGTCTTATCGCGTCTATGTCGTTGGTGTAAACGCTCATGATATCGCCGTGATTGTGGGTGTCGAAGTATTTTATCGGAAGCTTCTGCATATTGTTGAACAGCTTTTCGCGAAGCTTCATAAGGGTGCCTTGAGTGACCACCGCGCCCGTAAGGTTAAAAAGCACCGCCGACGCCAGCGATAAAACGTACAGCGCGCCAAGGGTAAGAACGTTGGCGAACACGTCGCCGCTTACCGCGCTCCAGTCTCCGCTTTGCCATGCGCTTTCGATGATCCCGATTATCCTTTGCATAAATATGGAGGGCATAGCGCTGACGGCGGCGTTAAAGACAATACCCACCAAAATGAGGACCGTTCTTACGGGGTAGAATTTAAACACCAGCTTGAGCAGACGTCCTATCACGCCCTTTTGCACGGGAGGACGCCTTTTTTTCATTTCTTCGTTTTCGGTTATCCTTTCGCCGCTCAATTAAACCGCCTCCTCACTTTCCGCTTTATTCTGCGAGGTATATACCTCTCTGTAGATATCGTTGTTTTTCAGCAGCTCCTCGTGAGTGCCCACCGCGTTTATCCTGCCGCCGTCGAGGATCACGATCCTGTCCGCGTCCTGTACGGAGGAGGTTCTCTGGGCGATTATTATTTTGGTGGTCTCGGGCATAAATTTCTTGAAGCCGCTTCTTATTATGGCGTCGGTCTTGGTGTCCACCGCGCTGGTGGAGTCGTCCAATATAAGTATCTTGGGTTTTTTCAGAAGAGCTCTCGCTATGCACAGCCTTTGCTTCTGCCCGCCCGAAACGTTGGAGCCGCCCTGTTCTATATAAGTGTCGTAGCCGTCGGGGAAGCCGCTTATAAATTCGTCCGCGCAGGCTATTTTGCAAGCCTCCCTCATTTCCTCGTCGGTGGCGTTTTTATTGCCCCAGCGAAGATTTTCCTTTATGGTGCCGCTGAATAAAACGTTCTTTTGAAGCACCACCGCCACTTGATCGCGCAGCGTTTCGAGATCGTAGTCCCTAACATCGACGCCGCCTACCTTGACCTCGCCTTCGGAAACGTCGTAAAGACGGGAGATAAGCTGTATAAGCGACGACTTTGAGGAGCCCGTTCCGCCTATGATCCCGATAGTCTCGCCGGATTTTATATGGAGATCGATATCGGACAAGGCGGGCTTTTCGGATTTTGCGGAATATCTGAAGCTTACGCCGCTGAAATCGACGGAGCCGTCCTTGACCTCGCGCACCGCGTTTTCGGGAGAGGACAGGGTGCTGTTCTCGTTTATCACCTCGACGATACGCCTTGCGGATTCGGCAGACATGGTGATCATAACGAAGATCATGGATACCATCATTAAGCTGTTCAATATCTGAAAGCTGTAGGTGAGAAGAGCGGAAAGCTGTCCCACCTGCAAATCAAGCCCCATAGAGGTGATAACGGTATAGGAGCCGAAGGACATCACGAACAGCATAACGGCGTATAAGCAAAACTGCATAAGCGGTCCGTTAAAGGCGAGTATCTTTTCCGCCTTGGTAAAATCCCTGCACACGTCCTGAGCCGCGGCGCCGAATTTTTTCTGCTCGTATTCCTCTCTTACAAAGGATTTGACCACTCTCATGCCCTTAACGTTTTCCTGTATGGATTCGTTGAGCCTGTCGTATTTTTTGAACACGCTTTTAAAAAGCGGCATGGCTTTTCTTATAATAAAGAACAGTCCGCAGCCCATGAGCGGAAGCAGTATCACAAATATCCACGCCATTCTTCCCCCCATAACGAAAGCCATGGTAAAGGAGAAAACCAGCATAAAGGGGCACCTTACCGCGGTTCTTATTATCATCATATAAGCCATCTGAACGTTGGTAACGTCCGTGGTGAGACGGGTGACCAAGGAGGAGGTGGAAAAACGGTCTATGTTTTCAAAGGAAAAATCCTGCACCTTGCCGAAAATATCCCGTCTGAGGTTTTTGGCAAAGCCGCAGGAGGCGGTGGCGCAGGTCTTGCCCGCCGCCGTACCGAAGCTTAGGGATATGACCGCCATTACCACCAATATTCCGCCGTAGCCCGCTATTGCCGAAAACTCGCAGCCCGCCTGTATCTCGTTTATCAGCTTAGCGATAATAAACGAGATAAGGCACTCCATGATCACCTCTATCGACACAAATACGGGGGTGAGAACGGAGGACCTTTTATATTCCCTTACCGATCTTAAAAGGGTCTTTATCATAGCCATTATCTCCTTTCATTCAATAAAACCAACATAACGCTTTTTATCAAGGTTTCGTCAAAATAGGGGGTGTAAAAAATTGATAATTATCATAACGTAAAAAAAGACCTGTCAGAGACGGTCGTTTTTTAAAGCCCCTTTTTACAGCCCCATAAAGTTTTTCTTTTGGTACAAGCATTATAGCACAATATAAAAATTGTGTCAAGTTTTTATTTTGGGGAAGCCAAAAATTTAAGTTTTCCCAAAATTCAAAGCAAAAAATGGAGAAATCATTTTGACAAAAAGAAAAGCGCACATCTTAAAAAAACAAGCATTGAATAAAAAGCAGAATGAGCCTTAAATAAAGCTTAATAAATCATTATAAAACATTGGCAGTTATAATTCTGAGCGCCTGCATTTTTTAAAAGCGGAAAACCGACTTATACCTTAAAAATAACTTTCAAAGCGGGGAAAAGGGGGTGGGAGGGGGATAAGGAAGGGATTCTTAAG
>JAMPHV010000096.1 GCA_023663265.1 Bacteroides sp. | reverse complement strand
TAAGCGCAGTCATAAAAATAGTATATCCGATTTAGAAATTTTGGTGAAACTTAAAAAATTTCACGGTATTGAAAAAAATCCTAAAATATGTTAAAATATATCATACTGTTTCCGAATAAATGAATAAGTAGCATTTGAAAACATCGCTTATACAACTCATATAAAAAGAGAAGAGGACTGATCGTAAATGAAAACAGGGCTTGTACTGGAGGGCGGAGCCAGCCGCACCTATTTTTCCTGCGGCGTCATGGACAGAATGCTGGAGCTGGGGATATTCGCCGATTACGTTATAGGCGTATCTGCGGGAATCTCTTTCGGAGTCAGCTATACCTCAAGACAACTCAAAAGAAATTACCGTATTATGACGCAGTATCAGCACAATAAAAGCTATGCGGGGGTCAGACACCTTGTAAACAGAAAAAACAAAAGCTATTACAACTTGGATTATGTATTCGGCGAGATACCCAACAAGCTGCTCCCCTTTGATTACGAGACCTTTGATAACAGAACGGGAAGCTGTATTGCGGTGGTGACCGGGCTTGAAAGCGGAAGCGCCGAATACATCGAGCTTCCCCGCGACAGAGAATTTACGGCGCTTAGAGCCACCTGTGCCCTGCCGCTTCTGTTCGCGCCTGTTGAGATAAACGGGAAATTATATATGGACGGCGGAGTCTCGGACTCCATACCATATGAAAAGGCTTTCGAGGACGACTGCGACAGAGTTATAGTCCTGCTGACCCGTCCAAGGGGGTACGTAAAAGGTTACGAAAAAGCAACGCCCTTGGTAAAGACCTTTTACAAAAAATACCCTAATTTTCTCAACAGCTTTCTGAACCGTCCCGAGCGGTACAACAAAAGCATGGAGCGGCTTTTGAAGCTTGAAGAGGCGGGCAAAGCGTTTGTTATCGCTCCCGACGACGTTTTCGGAGTCGGCAGGACCGAAAGAGACCCGAAAAAGCTGACCAAGCTTTACGACGAGGGCTATGAGCAGTGCAGAAGAGAGGAAAGCAGGCTGATCGAATTTATTGCTCCCCGATCCGATGCGCCCGCCGATTCTGCCATATCCGAGTAGTATAAAAATACCGACGCGCCAATTCTTTGCCTCCCTCGGAAGCTATGACGCCTCCCGAGATAACAGCGGCATGGTCGCAAAGAGCTTCCGCACAGCGCATATCGTGGGTGACGGTTATCATTGTGTTTCCCGTCTGTTCGTGGATATTGTTCAGAATTTCTGTCATTTCGGCAAGCCCCGTATAATCCTGTCCGACGGTCGGCTCGTCCAAAAGCAGTACCCTTGGCTTTGCCGCAGCGACCGCCGCAATGGAAACGCGCCGCTTTTGCCCCTCGGACAGCGACTGCGGGTGGCGCTCGGTCAAATGCGAAAGGCGAAACAGCTCCGTTATTTCGTTGGCGTATTCGGGCGAAGCGGCATTGTAGGCGATCTCGTCCCTTACAGTTGACATAAAGAGCTGATAATTCGGGTTTTGGTAGACAACGCCCACATTTTTGAACCATTTCTTACCGCCCTTTGCTTTCTGACCCAATTTGGGGTCGAAATTCTGTGAGACCGTCCCCCTTGTCGGCTTGCAAAGTCTTGCGATCAAGCGCATAAGCGTTGTTTTTCCGCAGCCGTTATCTCCCAGCAAAAGCAAACGCTCTCCCTTTAGGATATCAAGGGAAATATTTTTGAGTATCTCCCGTCCGCCGACCGAAAAACCGAGACCTCGTATTTCAAATGCAGCCGAAGCTTCCGCCCCTTTGCGGCAGGTGTCCCGTATCAGGCGCGACTGTGAGGAGAGGTATTCCCGTTTGTTTTCTATCCGCGCGAGCTTACCGTTATGTATGCTCCAAACGCTGTCCACATACGGCAGCACCATATCCAAACGGTGCTCGACCGCCAAAACGGCGTATCCGTTTTGCGCAAGCGTGCGCAGGGAGCTCATCATCAGCTCCGCGCCGTCTTTGTCAAGGTTGGCGAGGGGCTCGTCCAGAATGAGAATCTTCTGTTCCGTGGCAAGAGCGGCGGCTGTCATAAGCCGCTGCTTCTGTCCTCCCGAAAGCGTGCGCGTTTTCCACTTCGGCTGCAGCTTCATCTGCTCGCAGGAAAACCGAATGCATTCTTCGATCTTCTCCTTTGAGAACGCAAAGTTTTCGCAGCCGAAAGCGATCTCGTCCTCCACGATCTGCTGGATTATCTGCGATTCCGCATTTTGCAGGACCACGCCGACCCCTCGGCATATCTCGCCGAGCTTTTTGTCCTTAATGCTTTCGCCGTCGATCAGGATATCTCCCGTAATTTTTCCCGGCGTGACGTTTGGAATAATGCCGGATATCAGCGACAGCACCGTGCTTTTCCCCTCGCCCGAAGCTCCGGACAGCAGCGCCACTTCGCCGTATTTTACAAAAAAATTTGCTTCGCAAAGTATCGGAGCCTTGCTGCCTTCGTAAGTAAAAGACAGATCCTTCAGTTCGATCGCGTTCATAAAATCACCACCGCAGCGGAAAAAACCGCCAGAACCGCAAAGTAAACGCAGTCAAGAGGCTTTAACCGCACCGTTTTGTAAACCGAATATTCCTCGCTGCTTTCCGAGGAAAATCCGCGCGTTTCCACGGAAAGGGACAGCGTATCGGCAATGTTCACCAACCGTACGATCAGCGGCAGCAGAAACGCACGGTAAAGCACCTGCGGCTGTAACAAGCTGCCTGCGCCGCGCGTTTTCATGGCTTCGTGAACTCGCGACACCTCCAAGCCCAGCAGAGGGAAAAAATTCAAGGTTATCATCATGCCCAGCGTCAGCATTCGGGGCATTTTAAGCGCGGAAAAATTACGGACCAGGTCCGCGGACGACATTCCGAGACCGGGAATCACTGCGATACAGACCGCTAAAATACGGTTGACCGCCGCCAGAGCTTGGGGAACATCCTTTGATATGGCATAGGTGATCCCCGCAAGCAGCGCGCACATAACCGCTGCCGCAGGGAGCACCGCAAGGCATGAGCGCACATATCCGAAGACAAGCAGCAGGAGCCACACTGCGGCAAGGTAAAAAATGCAAAGACCGCTCTTTGCGGAAAGCAGACCGAATATCATAATAACAACGGCAGACAGAATGCCGATCAAAGGATACAGCTGACGTTTTGCCTGTAATATCTCGTTCATTTTTTCATCACTCCGGATCTTTGAAGCTCTCTTGAAATTTTGATTCCGATAAATGCCCCGAGAGCGCTTATTGCTATGACTGCCAGCGACATAACGACCGTCAGCCACGGCGTGACGGTCAATACCGCTACCATTGCTTCTCTGCCGAACAGGTAGTTGTAAAGCACGTTGAACGGCAGCGATAAAGGATTGAACAAAAGCACCGTAACAAAGATCGCCTTATCGGACTTATATCCGTGAAATAAGGCAAGCGCAAACAGCTCCAGCAGTATTCCGATTATCACATTGGAAAAAAACATGGCGGGCGCCATCATCAGCTCAAACAGACCCATAAGGATCGACATGATAAACAGCGAGCCGACCTTGCGGACCTTCATCAGCCCGATCGAAAAAAACACGGCGATCTGAAGGCTTGTGACTGCTTGGGCGATGCCGAATACTGCGGTTTGCAGACTTGCCACCAGCGGCATCACCGCACAGGTGCAAAGGGTGACAGCTGCGATGACAGCAAGAAATACAATGTCCTTTATCTTGAATTTTTCAAATACAGATGAGTTTTTCATTTGGCTGTCTCCAATTTTCTTTGTTCTTTCTTCATTTCGACGGCGTGACGCATTGCCGCGGCAGGATGATGAAATATCATTCGGGGTCCCGAATAGCGCATTACCGCACGTATTTTTTCGCGCATTTCGGGCTTGTAGCAGTGTACCTTGCAGTTAAAGCAAAAGGTTTTTGTTTCCATGAACGGACATTTGTCGCTGCGCTCTCTTGCGTAGCTGTCAAGGGCGGCACATTCGGGGCAAAGTCCGTTTGCTTTGTGCTTTCTTTTGCAGTACAGGGCGATCATATAGGAGACCATTGCCTTTTCCCGCTCACGTTTTGTTTCTAAGTCCTTCATTATCAGCTCATCCTTCCGTGCTCTACGGAGTAAACCGTATCGGCGACCCGCATTGTAGAGCGGCGGTGAGACACAAGCACCACCGTTTTGTCTTCACGCTCCTCACAGAGCGACTTTAAAATGACCGCTTCATTCAAGCTGTCAAGATTGCTTGTGGGCTCGTCGAGAAGCATAAGCGGCGCGTTATGCAGAAACGCTCTCGCCAGCCCTATCCGCTGGCGTTCGCCGCCCGAAAGCGTATCGCCAAGCTCTCCGACGGGTGTATCGTAGCCCTGCGGCAGACTCATAATGAAATCATGCACCGAGGCTTTTTTGCAGGCCTCCTCGATCTCTCCGTCGGCAGCGTCAAGCTTTGCAATGCGGAGATTGTTTTTGATGCTGTCGTGAAACAGATGTGTCTCCTGCGTAACAAAGCCCTCCATATTGCGCAGATTTTCCGTGTTTATCTCGGATATATCGGTGTTCGAGATTTTCACCGCGCCCCTTTGTGCGTTCCAAAAGCGCATAAAGAGCTTTAGCAGAGTTGATTTTCCGCTTCCGCTGCGCCCGACGATACCGACGACCGAGCCGATGGGGATTTGCAGTGACATATTATCCAGTATCGTTTCCGAGCCGTAGGAAAATGTCACGTTCTCGGCGGACGCACCGTCGAATTTCACCTCGTTTTTTCCGCTTACTTCGTTTACGGCAGGCGTTTCATCGAGAATATCCAGCACGCGGTTGCCCGCCGCAAAGGTGTTTTGCAGGGTGCTGCCGAGATTTGCCAGCGCCACGCACGGACCGAAGGAGCTCATCAGCGCGAGCGTCGGGATCAGCAGCCCCGAGAAATCCACCGCGCCGCTTTGATAAAGCCATGCCGATACAAACAGCATAGCCAGGTCGAAAACGAGAATGACCGTGTTGACTACCGCCATATTGCGTCCCGAGGTGCGTTTCAGCCGTGCCTCGTCCGCTGAAAGCGCGTCGGTTTTTGCGTTCATCTCGGCAAGCCGCTTATTGCCCTGCCCGTACTGTATTGTTTCGGAAAGCCCGCGCAGACTGTCCAAAACGAAACCGCTCAGTGCTCCCGATTCGGTGCGGAATTTCATGCCGTCGTCGCCGCTGAGCTTTGAGGTAACGGTGGGGATAATAAGACCTACCGCTATGTATGCGCAAAGCGCCAATACTCCCAATATCCAATGAAAGCTCCCGATAAACAGGCACATTATCACCGTGAAAAGCAGCGCTATCGCCGCGGGAGAGATCGTGTGGGCGTAGAACACCTCCAAAAGCTCTATATCGGAGGTAATGACCGCGATGAGGTCGCCCTTGTCTCTTCCGTCCAGCTTTGCGGGACAGAGCTTACGCAGCGCCGCAAACACCTTGTCTCTGATGAGCGCCAGCAGCTTGAAGGCGATGAAGTGGTTGCAGCCCTGCTCCGCATAGCGCAAGACCCCGCGGACGAGCGCGAACACGCTTACCGAAATAAACAGCGCCGCGAGCGTCAAAGGCGCGTCAAGCTCCAGCAGATCAAGCACGGCGTACCCGCCGAAGATCGTGATAAACGCGGCGCACAGGTGCCCGATAAGCCCCATGATCACAGCCAGCGCCATAAAGCCCGTAAGCGGTTTTACAAGACCGATCAGTCTTGCCATAACGGTAAATCCGTTTCTTTTTTTCATGCGCTTTCACTGTCCTTTCCGTAATTTTCAAGACTCTGCTGTGCGCTCCACAGCCGTGCATAGCCGCCGTTTTTTGCAAGCAGCTCGCTATGCGTGCCGCTTTCCGTGACCAAACCGTTTTCCATTACATAGATATTGTCCGAAGCGGTCACGTTGGCGAGACGGTGAGATATGAGAATTACCGTTTTTGTTTTCGCAAGCGCATGAATTTCCCGCATAATGTCGTTTTCGCTCTCCACGTCTATGTTGGAGGTAGCCTCGTCAAAGATGAAAACGGGGCTGTCGTGGAGCAGCGCTCTCGCCAGCGCGAGCCGCTGGCACTGACCGCCCGAAAGGTTGCTCGCTTTTTCGGCAAGAAGCGTGTCAAGTCCGTTTTCGCTTTTCAGAAAATCCGCAAGGCTTACACGGGTCAAAACCGCCCACAGCTCGCTGTCCGAGGCGTCGGGCTTTCCCATAAGCAGATTGTCGCGAACCGTTCCCTTGAACAGATAGCTTTGGTGGCTGATATAGGTGAAGCTTTGCATAAGGCTTGCTTCGTTCAGCTCCGACAGCTCGGCGCCGCCGACCGAAACGGAGCCCGAGTACCCTTTGTTCCGCCCCGTTAAAATCGCCGCGACCGTGGATTTTCCGCAGCCCGATTCTCCGACCACGGAGGTAAAGGAGCCTTTTGGGAAGCGCATATTTATGCCGTGCAGTATCTCTCTGTCCTCTTCATAGGAAAAACGCAGATCGGAGCAAAGGATATTGCAGTCCTCGGGAACGGTCTCCGTTTTTTCGCCGATCTCGGGAAGATCGAGTAAACGGAAAATTTTGTCGCTTGCAGCCATGCCGTTCATAGCGATGTGGAAGAAGGAGCCGAGCTGGCGCATGGGGATAAAGAAATCAGCCGCAAGCAGAATTATGAGCAGACAGCCCGCAAGCGACACGCGTCCTCCTGCGTACTGCACAGCCGCCATAATAACGCCCACCGCCGCGCCGCCGTAGGCTATCAAGTCCATAATGGTAATGGAATTAAGCTGCATGGTAAGCACCTTCATGGTGATTTTGCGAAATTTCTCAGCTTCGGCGTTCATCTCGCGGTGCTTAAACTCGTCCGCCCGATAAATTTTTAAAGTGGTAAGCCCCTGTAAATTTTCAAGAAACGTGTCGCCCAGCGCCGTATACTGCCCCCAATATTTGGAGAGGAGCTTTTTAGCCCAGGTCTGCACGGCGGCTATGGTCACGGGGATAAGCGGCACGCAGACCAGCAAAACGATCGCCGCGGGGAAATTAACGAAGCAAAGGTAAACGAACAGCGTAAGGGGCGCCAGCATTGCGTAAAAGAATTGCGGCAGATACGCGCCGAAGTAGGTCTCAAGCTGATCCACGCCCTCGACGGCTACCTGCACCACCTCTGAGGTTTTCACCTGCTCGTTGTAGGACGCTCCCAGCTTCAGCAGCTTTGAGTATATTTTTTCCCGCAAGGTTTTTTTCACAGCCTTTGAGGACAGGTAACTCATTCGCGAAGCGCCGACGGTACATCCGAAGCGGATAATCACCGCGGCCGCGGCTGCCGCCGCCGTTGTCAAAATACTTTTCGCGTCCGCTGTTTTAAGGAAAAGGTCTTGAAGCAGATATGTAATGCTCGTCATCATTGCTATGTTTGCCGCAAGAGAACACCATTGCAGTATAACGTTGCCTGCGATATACTTTTTGCTTTCGCTGACCGTTCCGATCAGCCGTTTGTTTATCATCATAGCGCCTTGCTCCTTTCGGTTTGATATTTTGTCGGCGGCTTCGAGCTCTGTACCTAAGTTAGTGGTTGCTAACCAACATATATTATAACCTCTTTTGCATAAATTGTCAATAAGGTATTTCCTCGAACGCACGGAAATCAATTTTATGTATATTATGTACATTTTTGTGAATATACGGAATTAA
>JAMPHV010000095.1 GCA_023663265.1 Bacteroides sp. | reverse complement strand
TTAAGAATCCCTTCCTTATTCTCCCCAACCCTCCCCCTTTTCCTCGCTTTGGAAGCAGTTTTAGAATATAAGTCGGTTTCCCGAATTTTTAAAAATGCAGGCGCTTAGAATTATAACTGCCAATGTTATATAATGATTTATTAAGCTTTAATTACCGCTCATTCTGCTTTTTATTCAATGCTTATTTTCATTTTGCACTTGAAAAAAAGCGGTTTTCGTGATATACTATAAAATAAGCTTTGTCGATGAAAGGAAAAAACATAATGTCATATAACGATGATAAGCGCGAGCTGCTTAAGCTTAAGCAGGGTCTCATAACGGAAAGCGAGCTCATAAAGGAAGAGGGCGCCGCTGCGGATAAGGCGCACTATGAGGTCAAGGGAGCGCGAAAAAAAATCGCCAACTTTTTTTATCACTATAAATGGCATCTTATTATAATCTCGTTTTTTGCGGTGATCGTGTTTTTCCTCGCATACAGCGTTTTGTCAAAGGAAAAGGCGGATATAAGGGTCCTTGTTTTTGCGGAGGACGATGATGTGTCAAGCTCCCTTTACTATAAGATTCATGATCTGGAGTTTGCGCTGGAGCAGTATACCGACGATTTTGACGAAAACGAGAACGTTCACGTTGAAACTTATTATATAAATATGAGCCCCTCTCAGGGCGGCGATTATTATTCCATAAGCCAGGCGAAGCTGACCTCGGAGGTGGGTATGGCGACGGCGCAGCTTTATATCGCCGACAGGGCGCAGCTTGAGACCATTTTGGGAGATCAGGACGAAAGCCGCGGCTTCGAGGACCTGTCCGCGCTGTACCCCGACGACCCGCAGATAGCGGATAAATATTACTATAAGGTAAAGGGAAGCGCCTTTGCGGAGACTGCCATGTATCTTGAAAGCTGTCCCGAGGACCTTTATATAGCGGTGAGAAGCAACGAGTTTTCGGGCTACGCAAGGCTTAACGACAGCACGATAGAAAATCATGAGCGCGCCTTGAGGGTTTTGGACAATATCGTAAATAACAGACGGGCAGATCATAAAACGGAGGAAGCCTCATAAAAAGCTTCCTCCGTGAAAAAGCGTGCCGAGCCGCAGCGTCGGAGGCGGTCACTTTTTGTTTGCGTCCGTTTCCTTTCGGCATATTTCCGCGTCTATATCGGCTTTATTGATAACGCAGCCGTTTTCGGTGGTTTTGTTGTCTGTCGCGATGTAGGTCAGGTACTGCGGCTCCTGCGTCTTTTGCGGAAAGACGCCGCTGTCGTTTCCTCGGTTAACATATTCCTTTTTGATCTTATTTTTCCCGCTTATATTTTTTTCATTGCTCATAAGAATCTTTTCAGCCCGTCGGCGTAGCGTTCCTCCGCCGACAAAAGCTGCTTTGCCTCCGTTAAGGTTTTTTCGGTCGCCTGTGCGGCGTGGTTCACCGTTTCCGCGATATCCACGATGCCCATATTTGTGCCGTCGTACATCAGCTTGGCTATCTTGTTTTGCGAACGGTCGGCGGCGGTTTTCATGGTTATGCCCATTTCAGCCATTATTTGAGCCGTCTTGGGCGGCTCGGAGGGAGTTCCGCCCAGCTCGCGTATTCGGCGCGCCACCTTGTCGCAGCTGTTGTTGTAGTGAGTGCGCTGCTTTGCGATATAATCGCAAAGCTCTCGGCTCTCGCATTTGTCCTGAACGCTGTCGATGCAGTCCGCCGCCATTTTGCTGTTTTTGTAAATACAGTTTAAAATTTCAAGATCGTCGGTTTTAGACATTTTGTGCTTGCTCCTTATTTTTATTGTTGCCTATATTTTTACCGAAAGGACAGATTTTATGCAGAGAAAACCGTTTTGGAAGCTTTTGCTCTTGGGAACGGGTTATATGGCGCTGGGAAACGTAATGTCCACCGTTATGACCGTTGCGCTTTCCATGTGGGGCGATAAGCCTGCCGTTATGGCTGTGCTGTTTGTAATGACCCTGTTTGTATTTTACTCCTTGGTGTTTACCGCCGCCTTCAAGGACGGACAAAGGGAAAGGCTTATGGTGAAAAACCGCAGGGTGGACGGACCGATAAAAGGCAGGTGGATCTCCGTCGGCTGCGTAATGCTTCTTATAATGTGCATACCCTCGGCGATCTTGTTTTTCGACGCGGTATATCGGCTTTTTGACGGCTATCTTATCCCTTACCGAATGATCTGCGGAATGATATATCCGCTGGCGCTGGCGGTCGGGGTAAATTACGCCGAGATAACGCAGATGCCCTCTTATTTTGCCTTTATATTTATGGCGTGCTATATCCTTATTCCCGCGGTAACGGCAATAGGCTTCGACGTGGGCTTTAAGGACAAATTCAATCCCGATAAGCTCATGTACGAAAAGAAAAAATAAAGCCGCCCCGATAAAACAGGTTCTAAAACAACAGCTTGTTTCATAGTCTTTCAGTAAGGGGACAATATATCTTGCCGAAAGGAAAAAATACTATGAAAACAAAAATTCCTCATACATTGGTCTTTCTTGCCTGCTTTATCGCTGCCGCGGCGGCGGTGTCGTTCAGAAACGGGGCGGTGCCCGTCATTTCCGATTCGGCGGTCTTATCGGGGCGAACGGTGGTCATCGACAGCGGTCATGGCGGCGCGGACGGCGGCTGCGTGGGCGTTAACGGCTGTGTGGAGAAGGACATAAATTTAGCGATAGCCACCGATCTTCAAAAGCTGCTGGAGCTGTCGGGCTTCAACGTGGTCATGACAAGAAGCGAGGATATTTCCCTGCATGACGAGGGGATAGAAGGGCTTCGCAATCAAAAGGTAAGCGATATGGAAAACCGTCTTGAGATAATACAGTCTCACCCCGACGCGCTTTTCATCTCGATACATCAAAATCAGTACACGGAGCCGCAGTATTTCGGCGCTCAGATGTTTTACACCACCAACAACCCGTCCAATTTCAAGCTGGCTCAGACCATGCAGCAGTGCTTTAGGGAGCTTCAGCCCGAAAACGACAGGGAAATAAAGCTTATCGACAACGGGCTGTATCTGTTCAAAAATACGCAGCAGCCCGCCCTGCTGATCGAATGCGGCTTTTTATCCAACGCCAACGACGCCGCCAATCTTTCAAGCGGAGATTATCAGAAAAAGGTTGCCTTTACGGTATTTAAGGGTATAACGAGCTACTTCGGCGGCATCGATCAGAGCGAGGCGGCGGACGTTCAAAATATGGGAGAAGAATATGGCGAAGCAAAGGACATATTATATATGCAGTGAATGCGGGCAGGAGTATCCCAAATGGCTCGGAAAGTGCAGCACCTGCGGAGCATGGAATACTCTTGAGGAGGCGGTCGCGGAGAGCCCCAATTCCTCAAGGGTCTCCTCGAGCCGCACGGCAAAATACTCCAAATTATCCGAGATAAGCTACGACGAGGACGTAAGATACGACACGGGCTCGGAGGAGCTGAACCGCGTTTTGGGCGGCGGACTGGTAAAGGGTTCTCTTGTGCTTTTGAGCGGCGATCCGGGGATAGGAAAATCCACCCTGCTTTTGCAGATATGCGATTATCTCGGGAAAAAATACGAGGTCTTGTACGTATCGGGGGAGGAAAGCCGACGTCAGATAAAGCTGAGAGCCGAACGCTTAGGCGTGGGGACGGACAGCCTGAGTCTGATAGCCGACACCGACTGCGGAGCGGTGATCGCGGCTATAAAGCAGAACAAGCCTGATATCGTTATTGTGGACTCGATACAGACGGTGCAGCTTGAAAGCATTTCCTCCGCCGCGGGGAGCCTTGTACAGGTCAGAGAGTGTACCAACGCCTTTATGCGCCTTGCCAAAAGCGAGGAGATACCTATATTTATCGTGGGTCATGTCAACAAGGACGGCGGCATAGCGGGACCCAAGGTGTTGGAGCATATCGTGGACACGGTCCTGTACTTTGAGGGAGACAAGCAGCTTTCGTACAGGATACTGCGGGCAGAAAAAAACCGATTCGGCTCCACCAACGAAATAGGAGTGTTCCAAATGTCGGACAGCGGCTTGCAGGAGGTGCTCAATCCCTCGGCGATGCTGCTTTCGGGAAGACCCGTAAACGTGAGCGGTATAAGCATTTTATGCACCATGGAGGGCAGCCGCCCGATCTTAGCGGAGGTCCAGGCATTGGTCAGCAAAACGAGCTTTGCTTCCCCGAGACGGGTAGCCAACGGCTTTGATTACAACAGGCTGTGTCTGCTTTTGGCTGTATTGGAAAAGCGTACGGGCTATATTTTCGGAATGTTCGACATTTACATAAACATTATAGGCGGCTTAAGGATAGACGAGCCCGCCGCCGACCTGGCGGTAGCCGTGGCTCTTTACTCGGGCTTGTGCGACCGCCCTCTTCCCGAGGACCTGTTCGTTTTGGGCGAAATAGGCTTGGGGGGAGAAATACGCAGCGCCTCTCATGTTTCCGAAAGGATAAGGGAGGGCGAAAGGCTCGGGTTTAAGGCTTGCATTGTGCCTAAGGCGGCTCTGGAGAGCCTTGACAGGTCAAAAAAATACAGAATAAACATTATGGGAGTTTCCAATTTGCAGCAGGCCTTTAAAGCGCTGGACGTTTACGAACGGAAAAAGTCGGCGGCGGAAGCGGGAAAACGGGATATACAAGCCTGAGCGCCGCCGTGCGTTTTGTCGCCGCTTATACTATAGAGAATCTTAAAAAAGAAAGGAAGAGAAAAATGCTTATCAATGACACAGCTCCATGCAAGGAATGACGGACTGCATGGAGAAAACCGACGCGCGACCGTCAAGCCTTGCGTTTTTGATTGAATAAAAAGGATAAAATAAAAATCAAAGGAGCAAGGTATTATGAAAAATACGTTAAAAGAACTTAAAACATTTATTATTCTTTGGCTCACACAGTCTTTGTCGCAGCTCGGAAGCTCGATGACGGGCTTTGCGCTGGTGATATGGCTGTATCAAGACAGCGGCTCGGCGCTTACCACCGCCCTGCTTGCAGTGTGCTCCTACGCGCCTTATGTTATTATGAGCATTTTTGCGGGAGCAGTCAGCGATAGGTGGAACAAAAAAGCGGTCATGCTGGTATGCGACAGCTTTGCGGCGGTCACTACCGTAGTTGTGCTGGTTTTGCTTAAAACGGACAGCCTGGAGGTATGGCACTTATACGTTGTTAACGCCCTTAACGGTTTAATGAACACTGTTCAACAGCCCGCGTCGGACGTTTCCTACACCTTGATAATCCCCGAAAAGCATTATCAGAAAACAAGCGGCATGCGTTCCTTTTCCAATTCTCTCGTAGGGGTCTTAACTCCCGTTATTGCTACTGCATTTATTGCGCTTGCGGGGTTGGAAGCGGTTATCGCCTTTGATCTGGCGACCTTTTTTATTGCGTTTTCGGTGCTTCTTTTCTTTATTAAGATACCCGAGCCGAAAAAGACGGCGGAAAAAAGCGAAAGCCTGCTTAAATCGGCAAAAAGCGGGCTCTCCTATCTTAAAGGCAGCAAGGGCATACTGTGGCTGATACTGTTCTTATCGGCGATAAACCTTACCGCCTCTATATACGACGCGGCTATGCCCGCCATGCTGCTTTCCAAAACCGACGAGACGGTCTTGGGCATCGTGAACACCTGCGTGGGCGCGGCCTCTCTTGTGGGAAGCGTGATAGCGTCCGTTCTTCCCGCGCCGAAAAACAGAACGAGGGTCATCTGCAACTGTCTGCTCATAAGCATGGGCGAGTATTTTCTTCTCGCTTTCGGAAAAGCGCCGTTTATATGGTGCATAGGAGCGGTATTGGGCTGGCTCGTCATTCCCGCCTTGAACGCCAATATGGACGTTATTTTCCGTACTAAGATACCCGTGGAAATGCAGGGCAGGGTCTATTCGGCAAGGAACACGCTCCAGTTTTTCACTATCCCCGTCGGATTTTTGCTGGGAGGAGCATTGGTGGACAAGGTTTTCGAGCCGTTTATGGAAAACGCCGAGCCCGGAGGAATTTTGACCCTGCTTTTCGGAGAGGGAAAGGGCTCGGGAGCCGCAATGCTGTTTTTTGCAATAGGTATAGCGGGAGTGGCGATGTGCTTGGCGTTCAGACGGATAAAGGCTATAAGAGAGCTGAAATAGGCTTCGACGCTTTCAGCTCCTCGTAAAACCGCTTAAAATCGGGAGCCGTAAAGTCAGCCGTTTTTCTTATTTCGTCAAGCTCGGCTTCGCGTTCTCCCTCGATTATCGCGGCAACGGTAAAGCCCGCTCCCTTGGCGGAGCGCACGCCCGCCGCGGTGTCCTCGAAAACTATGCAGTCCTCGGGCTTTCGGCTAAGCAGAGCGGCGGCGCGCAGAAAAATCTCGGGGCTGTTTTTTCCCGCAGATACCATATCGGAATCGGCAATTGCGTCAAAAAAACGCAGTATGCCGTTTCTTTTTAGAGCGGGGAGGTAAAGGCTTTTTTGGCTCGTGGTGGCGACGGCGGCGGGGATTCCTTTTTTGTGCAGCGACTCCAAAAGCTCCGCCGCATAAGGCTTTAGCCCCACTCTTTCGGCGAAAGCGTCTCTTGCCATTTCGAGCCATTCGTCAATAATATTGTTCGGCTTTTCCTTAAGCCCGTACAGCTTTATCGTATATTCGGCGGCAAGGTCCAGCTTCATTGAGGATAGGGCTTTCGCGTATTCCTCGGTAAAGGGGAGCCCCCTTTTTCCGAGAAACTCAACGTCTATGTCCCGCCAAACTCTCATGGAATCCAAAACGGTGCCATCCAGATCGAAAATATAGGCTTTATATATCATTTGACCCGCCCCTTTACCGATGCTTTTTATTTTCAAACAATATCTGACATTTTACGTCAATGGGAAAGGTAACGAACAGAGTTCCGCTTTTGACCGATATCCTGCTTTTTTCACCTTTAAAGGAGTTGCTCACTCCGATAGGGAAGCTGTTGGTCAGGTCGGCGTCGTTCAGAGAATATTTCAGACCTCTTTCGTTAACGCCTAAGGCGGAATCCCCCGCGGCAAAAACCGAGACGATACCCTCCGCGTCCTCGGGGAAAACTATGGAGCTGTCGGTTATAGCGGTGATTATCAGCCTTTCGTCATATAAAAAGCCCGCCTTGCCCTGCTTTGAAAGGAAAACCAGACACTGCATATTGGCGATGGTGTGATCCGTTCTGCCGCCCGTTCCCGCAATAATATGGAATTTCTCGTACCTTTTCCTTAAGCCCAGGCGTATTGCCGCCAAGGTGTCGGTATCGTCCTTTTTTACGGGAAGCTGCTTAAAGGGATAATCCTCGGGCACCTCCTCCAAGGAATCCATATCGCCTATCGCCAGGTCGGGCGTTATTCCGCACATTTCACAGTATCTGCACCCGCCGTCCGCGGCGATAACGTAATCCTCCTCGGAAATTCTCGGAAGATGTCCGTAAAAGCTCCCCGCGCCTATTATAACGCATTTTTTCATTTTTTGCTCCGCCTTTTCTTTCAATAATGATAAAGAAGCTGTAAAAAAACTATACCAAAGCTTTAAAAATTGATAATTGTCAATTATAACAACGAAAAAAACGACTTGTTTTCGACAGGTCGTTTTTTTACAGCCCGTTTAATTATACTGCAATATTTGAAAAAAAGCAAGGAGTTTATTTTTTATCCACGGAAATCAATTTTATGTATATTATGTACATTTTTGTGAATATACGGAATT
>JAMPHV010000094.1 GCA_023663265.1 Bacteroides sp. | reverse complement strand
CCCTTCCTTATTCTCCCCAACCCTCCCCCTTTTCCTCGCTTTGAAAGCTGTTTTAAATATAAGTCGGTTTTCCGTTTTTTAAAAATGCAGGCGCTTGGAATTACAACTGCCAATGTTATATAATGATTTATTAAGGTTTAATTAAGGCTCATTCTGCTTTTTTTTCAATGCTTGTTTTCATTTTATATATGTGTTTTTCTTTTTGTCAAAATAATTCTCGCTTTGCTGCTTTGAATTTTGGGAAAACTTAAATTATAACAGAAAACGACCCGTTTCCGACAGGTCGTTTTTTTACATCCCGATCTTTTCCTAAAAATTTATTTTAATAACTATCCTCCCCTCCGTATATTCAGCCCCGATCTCTCCTTTCATCTCCTCCACGAGAGCCTTGGCGATGGAAAGACCCAATCCGGTGGACTGCCTTGCGGCTTCTACCGTATAAAACCGTTCAAACAGTCTTCCCACCTGTATTTCATCAAGACCCGACGCCGTATTTGAAAACATAATTTCCCCTTTTTCGCTTAAGACAATATCCAAGTCGCCGTCGCTGTATTTGACCGCGTTCCCCAAAAGATTGGCGAAAACGCGGGACAAAGCCGAGCGGTCGGCGCTTCGGACTATCTTTTTTTTCGTTATATCTATTTTCGGTCGGATATTCTTGTCTGTAAGCACCGCGTAAAACGCGGCAATACTTTCCTCAAGCACGTCGTTCAGGACGGTCGGCTTTATATCGAGCTCACGCTCCTTATCCATTATGACGGAGTATCCGAACAGCTCCTCCGTAAGCTTTTTCATAGCCTCGGTCCTGTTTTTTATTATTTTTATATACTGCATGCCGTTTACCGACTGCGTTTCCTTTTCCAGCAGATCAAGATAACCGCACATTGCAGTAAGAGGCGTTCTCAGATCGTGGGAAATATTGGTGACCGCCCGTTTAAGCTCGCTGTCCCCCTGCTCGTAGGTCCTTCGGCTTTCGGTAAGCAAAGTGAGCTGCTTGTTAAGACTATCCGCAAGCCTTTGCATATCCTTGTCGCGGCTCGATATATCTATCAGTGTGTTGGTATTTTCCGACAGCTTTTCTTCAATTCCGTCCTTTATTTCTCTTGCGGAGCGTTTCAGAAGATAAAGCTTTATCCCGAGCGCCGCCGCCAATATGCCCAGCATTGTGCATAAAGCGGCAAGAGCCGGCAAAATATATTCCGACAAGCGCGACCCTCCTAATATCTTTATTTCCGTATGACCGAAAACGGTTACTTAATATCCTTTTTGCAGAACAAAAGCACTCCCGCCTCCGTTACCGCCGCCAATATTATAATATCATAAATCGCGCTCGAGGTCAAATCCGCCCCGTCTGAATTTTCCGCCTTTAAGAGTTGGGAAACGGGCAGAAAGCTGTCAAAAAATTCGTATACGCTTCGCTTGGTCCCCGAAATGTAATACGGATTTTTTTCGTTTTCCACGGTCTCTAACGTCGGCTCTCCCGATTCGTTGTGAAAGCTGACGTAGGTATACGAATCATACTCGGGCTCCGCCAAGCGAGAGCTTATGAAGGCAGAGGCAAACAGCATAACAAAGGACCCGACGATCAAGACCGCCACCTGGGCGGATTTGACGCTTATAAGCATCGCCGCAAGCAAAAATACCGAGATCAGCGCGAGGTGCGCCAAGATCATTACGGTAAAACAGCAAAGAAATTCCGAGAAAGTAATGGAGGTTCCGATAAGCGGCACGCCTATACCAAAGGTTACCGCCAAGGCGGCAGTCAAGCCCATAATGTCGGCGGCGGCGCAGACGATAAGATTTGAAAGATAAACGCTGCCTCTTCCGTGCCCCACGGCAAGCTTGTTTCTTACGGCGCCGTCGGAGTATTCTCTGCCGATAAACATACCGATAAAGACGGCTGTTGCGAATATCATTGTCACAGCATTGTCAAAAGACGCATGATCGATACTTGAATATGCACTGTACTTAATATGATCATAATATGTTGTAAAAATATTTATAGTGGCGTATAGTATATCAAATATTATGTAAACCTTAAAGCAAAGGCTTTTAAAGAGTCTTGAAAAGCCCGCTGAAAGAAGCCTGCTCACTGTCTCTTACCTCCTCCCACAAGATTGACGTAGTAGCTTTCAAGGCTTTCGTCATGCTCGAGCATGGATATTATTTCGCAGTTCTCCTTTTCAAGAGCGGAGGAAAGCTTGGTCACTCCGATCTTCTCGTATATGTCCGCCTGCGTGTCGGAAATGATCCTGTACTCCGCGCCCATTTCGTCCAGCACCTTTGCCAGGGGCTTAGTGTCGCTTACCTCTACTCTTACGCATTTCCTGCACGCCGCCTCCAGCTCATCGGCGCTTATTTCCTTTACTATGCGTCCTCCGTCGATAAAGCCGTAATGGGTGGCAAGCTTTGAAAGCTCGTCCAGGATATGGCTTGAAATAAGGAACGTTATTTGCTTCTCCCGATTCAGCTTAAGGATAAGCTCCCGTATTTCTATTATGCCCTGGGGGTCCAGACCGTTGATCGGCTCGTCCAGCACAAGAAAGTCGGGATCGCCCGCTAAGGCGACGGCAATGCCTAACCGCTGCCGCATACCCAAGGAAAAATTTTTCGCTTTCTTTTTGCCCGCGTTTTCAAGACCCACCAGCTTTAATATTTTGTCGATCCCCTCGAAGCTCGGCAAGCCTAAAATACGGTACTGCTGCTTCAAATTTTCCTGCGCGGTCATATTGGTGTAGATAGAGGGCGTTTCCACCACCGCGCCCATTTTTCGCCGAGATTTGGCGATATTTTTCGAGCTGTATTTTCTGCCGTACAGGCTGTAATCGCCCGAGGTAGGGGTTTGGAGCCCGCATATCAGGCGAATAAGCGTGGTTTTTCCCGCTCCGTTTTTTCCCACAAAGCCGTAGACCGAGCCCTTGGGTACGTTCATGGAAAGCCCGTTCAGCGCCTTAAAGCCGCGGTAGCTTTTACACAGCTCATTGGTTTTCAAAATGTAGTCCATTGACCTCTCCTTTCGTTTTGATAGTTGAAGTATAGCATAAAACAGTAAAGAAAACGGTAAAGAAAAGAGTAAAGAAAAAGTAAATATTTTTTGTGGAAATTTAAATTCGTTTTCCTATTGCAAAAATTTCAAAAACCTGTTAAAATAGTAATATAGAAAATTCAAAAACAAAATCCAAATTTCAGGAGGAACTTAAAATGACCGAAAATGAAGCTCGCGAAGCGATTTGCGAGGTTGGACACAATTTGTGGCAGTTGGGCTTTGTTGCAGCCAACGACGGAAACATCTCGGTAAAGCTGGACGAGGACGTGTTTGTCGCTACCCCCACGGGCACCAGCAAGCGTATACTCCGCCCCGAAATGCTCATAATGGTGAACGGGAAAAACGAGGTGATCAAGGAAGCGCCCGGATATAAGCCCTCCTCCGAGTTTAAAATGCACCTGAGCTGCTATAAGGAGCGCCCCGACATCACGGCGGTGGTACACGCCCACCCGCCTACGGCAACGGGCTTCGCCATCGCTCATATTCCTCTGGACGATTATTCCATGCCCGAAGCGGTGATCTTTTTGGGCAGCGTGCCTATCGCGCCTTATGACACTCCCGGCTCGGTGGGACTTGCCGAATCCATAAAGCCGTTTCTGCAATATCATGACACTATTTTAATGGAAAACCACGGCGCGGTCTCGGTGGGCGTGGACCTGACTCAGGCGTATTACCGCATGGAGACATTGGAGCACTACGCCAAGGTATCCTTGGCGGCAAGGCAGCTCGGCGGAGCTCATCCGCTCACAAGAGAAAAAATAGACGAATGTATCGAGATCGGAAAGGGCTGTCCTCTCCGCCACCCCGGTTACAGAAAATATTCTTGATCTGTTGGTGACTTATGAAAAAAGTTTTGATTTTTGATTTCGGCGGCTCCTCGGGGAGAGCGCTGCTTTGCAGCTATGAAAACAAAAGCTTCTGTTCCACCGAGATACACCGCTTTACGAATACTCCCGTCACGTCGGGAGGAAAAAGCTTCTGGAATATCGATATGATATACAAGGAGGTGGACAGGGCTATCGACAAGGCGGAGGATTACGGCTTCGACGCGGTTTCGATAGATACCTGGGGGGTGGACTTCGCGCTGCTGGACAAGGACGGCGGCTTTGTTCAAAAGCCCGTGTGCTACCGTGACGGCCGCACGGACGGGGTTCCCGAAAAGCTTTTTGAGGAAATTCCCGAGGAGGAGCTTTATATGCGCTCGGGCATAAAGCAGATGCAGATAAATACGCTGTATCAGCTTTTGGCTGTCAAGAAAAAGGAGCCCAAGACCCTGTCGGGGGCGCACCATATGCTGATGATGCCCGACCTTATCGCGTACAGGTTAACGGGAGTTATGGCAAACGAATACACCGAAGCCACTACCACGGGACTTATCGACCCCAAGACCAAGGATTGGGACTGGGAGCTTATCGAAAGATTGGGCTTCCCGAAGCGTATCTTCGGCAAAATAATTATGCCGGGAAGCCGCATAGGCTGCCTTAAAGCCGAGTATGCGGACAGGGAGATACCCGTTTTCGCCGCTCCCTCTCACGATACCGCCAGCGCGGTGCTGGCGGTGCCCTCCACGGAAAAGCGGTTCGCATATATAAGCTGCGGCACGTGGGCTTTGTTCGGCACCGAGCTTAAGGAGCCCGTCATAAACCGTCAAGCCTTTGAAAGCGAGCTCACCAACGAGGGCGGCTACGGCGATACGGTAACGTTTTTGAAAAACATAACGGGCACATGGTTTTTGCAGGAATGCAGGAGATATTTCAACTCCAACGGCGAGGTGTTCACCTATAACGATATGGAGGCGTTCGCCAGAAGCGCCCCTCCCCTTATCGCCAAGATAAATCCCAACGATCCCTCCTTTTTAAAAAGCGGCGATATGCCGAAAAAGGTGGTGGATTACTGCGAAAAAACGGGACAGACAAAGCCCAAGTCGATCGCGCAGACACTGCGGGTCATCTACGAAAGCTTAGCCGCGGAATTTTCCAAGACCCTTGAGGACCTGGAAAAAATAACGGGTTACACCTACCCCGCGGTGTATATCTTCGGCGGAGGCTCCAAGGACGGCTTCCTTTGTCAGCTCACCGCGGACGCCACGGGCAGGACCGTCGTCGCGGGACCCACCGAGGCGACCGCTATAGGAAACGCCATGAGCACGCTCATAGCTTTAGGCGAGATAAAGGACGTTGCCGAGGCGAGGACTATAGTAAGAAGAGGAGCGGAGGTAAAGGAATTTTTGCCCAATATCGGCGACGGAGACGGAAGAAGATAGAGCGAAAGCAATGAGGTAAAGTTAATGAATAAGCTAAAAATAGCGATGTTTGGCGAGTTTTCGGTATCGTATAAGGAAAACACGGTCAGCGAGCACTCCAAGCGGTCTAAAAAGCTGTGGCTGCTGCTTCAATACCTTGTGGTGCATCATACCAGAGCGGTGGCGCAGTCGGAGCTTATCGACATACTGAGCCGCGAGGACGAGGGCGTAAATCCCACCAGCGCGCTGAAAACACAGATACACCGTTTAAGAGATATTTTGTCGGAGTTAGGCTGCGAGCAGCAGATAATAGTGTGCATAAACGGAGCCTACAGCATAAATCCCGACATCGATTTGGAGATAGACACGGAGGAGTTTGAAAAGGCGTTCAAGGATGCCGCCGCCAGCGACGATCAGGACGAAAAGCTCAGTCTTATCTTAAACGCGGTCAATTTATATACGGGCGATTTTTTGGCAAAATCCGCCTACGAATCATGGGTGGTGCCCTTAAATACCTATTACCGCTCGGTGTACAGCAAGGCGGTGCATATAGCGGTGGAGCTGCTGAGCGGCATGGGAAAGCTGCATGATATAATCGCCATTTGCAGCAAGGCGTCCGTCATAAACCCGTATGACGAGTTTGTACATTACAGCCATATAAAAGCCCTTGCGGAGCTTGGGGATCAGGAAAGCGCAAAACGCCAGTATGAAACGGTAACGCACCTGATGATGACCAAGTTCGGCATAACCCCCTCCAAGGAGCTTATCGAGCTTTACGATACGGCGATAAAATCCAAAAAGAGCGTTAAATCGGATATAGACGCGGTCATCTCCGATCTTTTGGAGCAAAGACAGGTCAGCGGCGCATTCTTCTGCGAGTATCAGATATTCAAGCATTTGTATCAGCTTGAGATAAGAGACGCCCAAAGAACGGGAGTAAGCATAAACATCTGTCTTTTGACGGTAAACGGCGCGGACGGCGAAATGCCTGCTCAAAATCCGCTGAACAAGGCTATGCAGAGACTTCAGGACTGTGTTTCCCGCTCCTTAAGAGGAAGCGACATCTTTTCGCGGTACAGCGTCAGCCAGTTTGTCATAATGCTCTCCAACACCAACGAGCAAACGGGCGATCTGATAATGAAGCGAATAGAAAAAGCCTTCAAAAGAGAAAATACCAATAAGGATATCGAGCTGAGCTACACCTTTAAAACAACAAGAAGGAATGAATATGATTAAGCTTTTTCATATCAAGCTCCATAAGGAAACGCCGATCGGAACGGGAGCCCCCCGTTCGGTCGGATATGCTCCCGCAGCCGATCGGAGTTTCCCGAAAAAAAAGATAATATCCGCATTTGTTACAGCCGCATTTGTTTTTGCCTTATGCGGCTGCGTTGATATTTCCAACAGGGAATTTATTCCCGAGATCACCTCGGAGGAGGAAAGCGTCGGCGTGGGGGGAGACCTGCTTATAATCGAGCCGCAAAGCTCGGAGGAGACCGCGCCGACCGTTATAAGCCGCCCCGACGAGGTGACCGAGCTGTCCTTTTCCTCCAATCAGCAGGATTTTATAAGCTCCTGCCTTTTTATGGGGGACAGTATTTGCTCGGGTCTCGGGGTCAGCGGTCTTGCCGAAAACTGCTATGCCAAGGCGGGGGTGGCGGCGAGAAATATAAACGAATTTACCTTCGAATACGGCGGCGCGCAGGTGGAGCCGCTGACCGTCATAGTAAACAGCGGAATTAAAAACCTTGTTTTTATAATGGGCATAAACGACGTGAACATAGAGAACACCGAGGCGTTCGCTTCCGATTACGGCAGCTTTTTGTCGCGGGTGGAGGCGCTTTGTCCCGACGCGTCCATTTACGTGCTGTCCATAACCCCCGTCACGGAGGACAGCAGCTTTTGCTATAACTATGAGATAGACAACTTCAACGAGGCGCTCAAAGAAGCGGTCGCAGGCTCGGGCTCGGCGGCGAGGCATTACGTGGATATTTCCGCAAGCCTAAAAAACGCCGACGGCGATCTGCTTCCGAAATACGCGGCGGAGGACGGCGTGCACCTGATGAAGGAGGCGTATTACGATATACTTTATTCGCTTTGCGAGGGGGCGGGGGTGGCTTGACGTAATTTTAATTAAGGGGCTGTAAAAAATTGGCGCTGTAAAAAACTATACCAAAGCTTCAAAAATTGTCAATTATTATAATGAAATTTAAGTTTCCCCAAAATTTCTAAACCAAAGATACTATTTTTTATGACTGCGCTTAAGATAATGCTTTAATTTTCATAAAAGCACTGATTTACTAATTCTTAATATTGCATATTATGTGATGTTCTTTTTTGCTCGGAGGCGAGAGCAGCGCGCCTCCCGCGGGGCTTAAGGTGACACCAA
>JAMPHV010000093.1 GCA_023663265.1 Bacteroides sp. | reverse complement strand
ACTTAAATTTCGTTATAATAATTGACAATTTTTTGAAGCTTTGGTATAGTTTTTTACAGCGTCGTTATTAGTATCAATTGTCAATTATTATAATAAAAAACGACCCGTTTTTGACAGGTCGTTTTTTTACAGTCCCTTTTTACAGTATTGATTGTTTTCCGTTAGGTCTTACTTTTTCATATAATCGTGCATCTTTTCGATAAGGATACCGATCTGCGGCTTGGAGAACTGCTCGTCGGCGCCTACGGACTTGCCCTTTATCCTCATTTTATCGTTGATAAGAGAGCTGAACAGGAACACGGGTATCTTATTCATAACAGGGTCGTCCTTAATGCGCTTGGTAAGGTGGTGACCGTCCATCTGCGGCATTTCGATATCCGATATCAGCAGCGCGACCTCGTCCTTTATGTTATCGCCCAGGTGCTTGAAGCCCTCTATGTAGTCCAACGCGTCCTTGCCGTTGGTGAATGAGATAACATTTTTAAAGCCCGCGGTGTGAAGCGAATCCATGATCATCTTGTTAAGCAGCGCGCTGTCCTCGGCAATGACCACATGACCCTCGAAATTAACGGTCTCAAGGCGCTGGATTTTGTCGATGCCCGTTGTGTCAAGACCTGCCGAGCGGTTGATGTCCGCCACGATCTTTTCAAAGTCAAGCACAAGTATCATACCGTCGTCAAGCTTGGCAACACCCGTAATAAGACCTCCGTTCTCGCTCTGAGCTACCGAGGGGGGCTTTTCGATAGTTGTCCAGCTAAGCTTAACAATGCCGTTTACGGCGGTAACATGGAACGCAACATGCATACTGTTGAATTCGCAGATTATCAGCATACCGTCGTTGCCCTCGGGACTTGGCGAATTGAGCACCTTATGAAGGTCCACCACGGTAATAAGGGTGTCACGCGGCATAAATATGCCCTCGACAGCGTCAGGCGCGTCCGGCATCGGCGTTACCGTAGAGTAGCGCATCATTTCGCTAACCTTGGCAATATTTATACCAAAACACTTATTTCCGACATGAAATTTTAAAAGCTCTAATTCATTAGTGCCGCTTTCAAGCAAAATGCCTGTCTCCATAGACATTCCCTCCGATTGTTTTTTAGATAAGTATAGTATACAACATTTTTCAGAAAAAAGCAAGGTCTTTTGTCAAATTAGCGCTAAAATTTAATTTTTTCACAAAGCCCGAGCCGAAAAGGCAAGCAAGACGTATTTGGAGGTTATCGAACAATCGGGCGATCCGCGCAAACGCCTCCCCATTCGACGACGGTAAACCCCTTTCTCTCAAATCCGCAAAGGACCTGCGGAGGTACGGTCTTTTCCTCGGCGCACGGATAATACGCCATAAATACGCGCTTTATACAGTCGGGAGCGGGAGATATCTCAAGAGGGGCGCTTTCCTCGTAGCGGCTTCCCTGAAAGGAAATAACGTTATAGGCGTTATCCTGCATAAAGGGGAGCCAATAGGCTATAAATTCGTTATACTCGCGGGAGGTGAGCCCCTGCTCGGACAGAGCGCGGCGCAGAAACGCAGCCGTGTCGCTGCCTTTTACGCAGAAGCCCTCGCTGAAATCGCACTCGAAGCTCATTTCCGCCTCCCAAAATAGGGAGCCGTACTCCTCTCCGCTGCCGTCAACGAGCGTGCCGTCGGGGTACGCGGTAACGTTCCATTCGCCGCCGTAAGGGTCAAGCTCGGGGTACGCGGTCGTAATACCGCCGAAGCTCGGCTTTACGGATATTTCCGAGACGACGTCGGGATAAAGATAAATAACGGGCTTTCTCATCACGCGATCCCGACTGCGTTCGTTTAAGGCGATTACCGCAATTATCACGGCGGCGGTGAACAGCGCAAGCCCCGCGATCCCGACCGCCAATAAAATATTCGCCCTTTTTCTTTTTCTGCGTCTTGCCTCTTCTTCCTTTTTCCCGTAGCCCTCGCTCATCGTCTTTCACCGCCCCGTATTGTTTTTGATTATATTTTATTTCAAGTCGGCGAAAAAGTCAAGCGTTTATGCTTTGAATTTTGGATAATTTCCGCTCTCTTGACAATCCCATAATAATATAGTATAATTTACGCGGTATATTAAAAAAATAAATATTAAAGAAAGGCTTGATCTAAACTTTATGTTAAGCTATAAAATAAAAGCCGCTTCCCTGCTCTGCGCGGCTTTTCTTACCTTGACAGCCTGCACTGCCGCAGAGCAGAGCGGTCCCTCGGTCGATGCTGCCGCCGATATTGCCGCCGAAACAGGGGCGGCGCCGACCTCTTCGGCTGAGGAAACGGACGCCGCCGAAAGCGACGAAACGACGGAGGTCTCGGAGGAGATTTCCGTAACAGAGAGTGAAACCGCCGAAACGGACGCTGTTTCCGAGGAAACGGAGCCGCCCTTGACCGAGGAAACGACCGCCGTTGACGAAACCGTTTCCGAAGCTGCACCGACCCTGCCTTGGACGGAAACTCCCTTAAGCGGTATTTTGTACATAAACACGGACGGGGTGTACAGCCGAGCGGAGGCGATACAGGGCAGCGCCAAGGTATACCGCTATTCGGTGAACGATACCGTAAGCGTGATCGCCCGCACCGATACCGATTATTTTAAGCTGGAGGACGGTTCGTTTATCCACGTCTCCTATTTAAGCGAAAATAAGGTCGAAATAACCCAACCGCCCGTTACCGCCGCCTCGGAAACGACTGCGGCTCCCGAAACCGTTTCCTCCGCCGAGGAAACGCAGACAGCCGCCGAAAGTCCCGCGGTCAGCGAAACGACCGCCGAGGAAGCTGCGGCCGCTTCGGAAGAGTCGGGGAACAACTCCACTTGGGGGCAGTACGGTCAGCGGGAGAACACGCAAACGGAACTTGATTTTATCGCAAGGACCTTTGAGCTGGTGAACGAGGAGAGAGCCCAGGAGGGCTTGCCCGCTTATCAGCACCTTGACGTGCTGGATACCGTTTCCTCGATACGCGCATGGGAGCTTACGGTGGAATACCGATCCGACCACATAAGACCCGACGGAACAAGCTGCACCACCGCCTTTAATCAGAACGGCATTTTTTACGGCGCATGGGGCGAAAACGTCGCCGCGGGGCAGACCACTCCCGAGGAGGTAGTAGCCGCGTGGATGAACAGTCCTCCCCACAGGTCGGCGATACTGAGCGCGGATTATACTTATATGGGCGTGGGGTATTACTATTCCGAAAATGACAGTCAGAATTATTATCATTTTTGGACGCAGGCGTTTTATCGGTATTGATCAAGAGGCTGAAAATCAATTGACAATTGTCAATTATTATGAAAAAAAACGACCCGTTTCCGACAGGTCGTTTTTTTACAGCTCTTTTTCAGCAGAAAACAGGCTGAAGCTGCACTCCGCTCATGGCGGAGATCAGCGCCTCTTCTATCCTGTCAAAATCGCCTACCGCGGAGGTGGGCTTTTTGATACAGTCGTCCTGCTTTAAGGGCACGAAATAATAATGCTTTAAATTCATCAGCGCGCCTATGTTCTTAGCCGAGCCCGACAGCGCGTCATTGGTCGCCACGTTTATGACCACGGGTCTGCTGCCGCGCAGGTGGCTTTTTACCGCCATGGTCACGGGCGTATCCGTCACCGACATCGCCAGCTTAGCCATGGTATTGCCCGTGCAGTTGGGCAGCAGCATAATATCGGTCATTCGCTTGGGACCTATCGGCTCGGCTTCCTCGATGGTGTTTATTATACGTCTGCCCGCTATTTCCTCGAATATTTTGACGTTTTCCTCCGCTTTCCCGAAGCGGGTCGAAAGAGCGGAGGCGTTAAAGCTCATTACGGGTATCAGCTCTGCGCCCAGCGATCTCAGCCGTCTTGCCGCTTCAAAGGTCTTCTGAAAGGTGCAGAAGGAGCCGCAGACCGCCACGCCCACGCGAACGCCTTTTAATGCTTCGCACAAGGTTATTACCTCCTTAGGTTTCCAATATGTTTTCAATGGTTTTTCCTATTATTCTTCCCGCAGAAACGGGAGCGGTCCTTCCGGGGAGAGACAGGGCGTGTATCACCCTTACGCCCACGCTTTCCGCCAGCTTCGGGTCCTCTACTCCCGATTTGGACGCCAGGTCTATTATCAGACAGTCCTTTTTGAGCAGAAGGAGCCGCCAACGGTCGAGCACCGTTGCGGGCACGGTGTTTATTATGACGTCATAGCCGTTTAAGCTGTGCTCCAGCTCTTTTTCCGATACGGGAGCGCAGCCCATGCATTCCGCCTTGGCAAGCTGTTCGCTGCGCCTGGCGTAAACGCTTACCCTTGCGCCCAAGGAGATCAGCATTCTCGCCATGACCTCGCCAATGCGCCCGAAGCCCGTTATAAGCGTATTTGTTCCGAACACCGTTACGGGCAGCTCCTTAAGCATTATCTCCAAGGCGCCCTCGGCGGTGGGTACCGCGTTCATAAGCTGTAATTCCTCGCGGTCGAAATAATCGTACAGCTTTAATCCGTTTTCCTCGCAAATGCGCTCCAGATACGGACAGCTTTTCCCCGTGAACACGCTTCCGCCCTGCTTTACCGCCTTAAGTATTATATCAAGGTCGGGGTTTTCGCTGTGATAGGGCATTGTTATGTGCGCTCCGTCGGCGGCGGCGGGAAGCGGAAGCGCCGCGAAGTCGCAGGGCATAAGCTCGCCCGCGGCGGGAACGGGAAACTCCTCCGCGTTCTCAAAGCCGTAAACAAAGCAGTCAAAGGTTTTATTTAAATATTCCGCGGCGTAAAGCATACGCAGATCGCCGCCCAAAAATATAAAGCTTGACATAGTTCGATCCCTTTCTTTTATTTATAAGGTATATTGCTTCCCTGCTATATTTTATGTGAAAGCGGGATTTTTGCTAATTTTCCTAATTTTAAAAATTCTATTGACTTTTTTCGGATAAAACGGTAAAATAAAAAAGGGAGGAGGGAAGGCGATGAAAGCGGTCAAGCTTTCCTATTACGACGAATTTCGCTGTATCGGCTCGGAGTGCGGCGATTCCTGCTGCAAGCACTGGCGGATATGCTTGAGCAAAAAAGAGTACCTTTATTATAAAAATCTGGATTGCAGCCCCGAGCTGCGCTCCGTTATCGATTCCGCGTTTAAGATAAACGGCGAAAACGAGATAAATTACGCCGAGATGAAGCTAAAGGGAGGCGTGGACTGCCCTTTTTTGGATTCGGATTCTCTTTGTATGCTTCAAAAGGAGCTGGGCGAGGACGCGTTGAGCTATACATGCAGCGTGTTCCCCCGTCTGCACGCCAAGATCGGAGAGGGGACGGTGCGCTGGTCCTGCTCGGCTGCCTGCCGCCATGTTACCGAGCTTCTTACAAAGCACCCCGAGGGGCTTAAGATAGTCGAGGAGGAGTACAAAGGCGGGGACAGGCATATAGACGGAGGAAGATATTCCTCTCCCTCCATAACCAAGCAGTGGAAAGGCTTTCCCTTTTATTGGAGCATTTTGCGCGCGCAGATCGATATTTTGCAGGACAGAGCCTTTTCCGTACCCGACAGAATGCTGATCTTAGGCTATTTCTGTCAAAAGGCAGAGGAATACGTGACCCAAAACGTACCTTATAAAATACCCGCCCTCGCCAATATGCTAAAGGACAGGGAGCTGTGTGAAAGGATCGCCGTATCGCTTAAGCCGCCGCAGTCGGATATGGGCGCGGCGATAAGGTCCATGGATATTCTGCTGAAAATGAACAGCCGTATACAAACGGCGGATTCGGGGCTCCCAAGGCTTTTGTTCGCAAGAGTGATGACCCGCCTGGACTGTGCGATCAAAAGTCAAAACGGAAAGACCTCCGCCGATTTCAGCATAACGGAATACAAAAAGCTTTGCGGCGTTTTCCGCCGTATCGAAGCGGAGCGTACATATATAATAGAAAACCTGCTGGTAAACCTGGTCTTTGCCTCCGATCCCCAACAGGGGATATGGATAAATTATTTTACCTTAGCGGTATTTTACAATACTCTTAAGATCTGCGCCCCCGTATTTTTGCCAAAGAGCTATGACGACGCTTCCCTTGCCGCCGCCTTGACCTACGCGGTGAAAATGGTGTTAAACACTCGGCTCGCGGAAAAGGGCACGGCGGCGGATTTTACGGAGAAGCATACGTTTACCCTGCCCTATGCGGCGTTTTTGGTTGGCTGAAAATTTTTTGAAAGGAAGTCGGAAAATATGAATGTGGTCAAGTTTGCTTATTATGACGAGTTTAAGTGTACGGGGGGGGAATGTCCCGATTCGTGCTGCAAGGTAAGCTGGCATATCAGACTAACCAAAAGAGAATATCTTGATTATAAAAAAATGGATCTTAAGCCGGAATTCCGCGAAAAAGCGGATAAGTGCATTAAACGGGTAAAGAATATGGACGAAAACCAATACGCCGAAATTTTACATACCGATAAGGGCTGTTCGTTTTTGACGGAAGACGGGCTTTGCGGATTGCAAAAGGAATTGGGCGAAAAGGCTTTGGGGTATGTTTGCCGCACCTTTCCACGTTTTTATATTCCTGTTGGAGACGAGACGGTTACCATGTCCTGTACAAATAACTGTTATCATGTAAACGAGCTGCTTATAAATCACCCCGAGGGCTTGGAAATAGTTGAATCGGAATATCACGGCAACGGTAAGCAGATATACGGAAGCTTTGCCATAAACAAGGATTGGAACGGATATCCTTACTATTGGGATATTTTAAACGCCGAGGTAGATATTTTGCAGAACAGGAGCTTTACCGTTTCCGAACGACTGCTTATTTTGGGGTATTTTTGCAAAAAAACCGACGAGTATATTGCGGACAATCAAGCGGATAAAATTCCGACTCTTGCTTCTATGATTCTTGACAATGCACTGTGCGGGAAGATTGCCGATTCTTTAACTCCAAACAAATCAGATGATATCTCTTCAACGAGATCAATGGACATTTTTTTGAAAATGTATATTCGGATAAGCGGAGCTGACTTTCCTGATATTTTGAAGCTGTTTGATAAAGTGAAAGCAAGGTTAAATTTTAATTATCAAACACGGGAAACCGGGCAAACGGATTTTACATTCAGCTATGAACGATATAAGGAATTGTGTGAAATATACCGAAAAATCGAAAGCGAGCGCCCATACATAATTGAAAATCTTTTGGTAAACCAAGTGTTTATCCAAAATATGCAGGAAGGCGTGTGGCTGAATTATTTTTCCCTTGCGGTTTTTTACAATATGCTCAAAATATGCGCTCCCGTATTTTTGCACTTGGATCACAGCGACAAAGAGCTTGCGCTTGCGCTGACATATACCGTAAAAATGCTTATCAACACTCATTTAACGGATAAGGGCACTTTTGCGGACTTCTTTGAGGAAAACAAGCATACTTTGCCTTACGCGGCGTTTCTGATATGCTGAGAAAATAAAAAAGCGTCTCGAAGTAATTTAACGCGAGACGCTTTTTTATTTTTAGAACCTGTCTTCACAAGATTTGTGCGTGGATTTTCGAGCAAATTTTGTCGAGGACAAGGCGGAAAGCCGCAGGAATACTTGATGTATTTCAAGGATTTCCAACGCAGTCATCGGCAAAATTTGCCGAAAAGGCGCGTGCAATATCTTGTGAAGACAGGTTCTTATTTGGGAATAGAAACAGTCACTGTATCAAGTCGGCAGACTTTTTGACCTCCTTCACCGTAAGCGCGGAGAACTCCGCTATCTCCTCAAAAGAGAACCTTCCCTTTGAAAGCAGACGAAGCGCGAACTCGGTCTTATCTTTTTTCTCGGTTTCGTTTACCGCTTTTTTTGCCGCTTTTTTTGCCGCTTTTTCCGCCGCTTTTTCCGCTGCTTCCGTTGCCGCTCGTGCCGCTTCTTCCGCTCTTCTTT
>JAMPHV010000092.1 GCA_023663265.1 Bacteroides sp. | reverse complement strand
GAAGTGCCGAGTTGGAAAACGGACAGGTTGTTCACGATGAGTTTTTGAAGCCGCAGTCAAAAGAGGCTTTTGAGCTTGCATTCGAGCTTTGGGGAGATGAGTGTCTTGAAGAAATGGGGCTTGTATTCAATGAAAAGTCGGGTACCTATGAATGGCAGGATACAAGCCAAAGCCCGCAAATGAGTTAGGAGGAAAATGAAACCGATAAATGTAAATGAAACAGGATATGAAAGGTTTGAAATTCTTGGTCGCGATGCGCTTTTCACTAATATGAGAATCGACAGGAAATCGCTCCCCGAAGGGATTTACGGTTATGATTTGCGTGACAGCGATGATTGCAACGGTGAGCCCTCAGAACTGCGCAATTATGTTATGGTAAGTATTGGGGAACAATAATTGTAGCTGTAACGGAACATTAGGTTGAAATTGTCTTAAATATATTGTATAATATAAACAAGTGGAATTGATTTTATAGGAGCTGTTGACAAGTAAGATCAAGGCTCGGCTGCGCTCTGAGGCTCGTCCGCCGTATCCAAAAACTCTTTGGGGACGTTATAGCCAAGCTCGGCAAGCTGTCGCGCGTAAGCGGGGCTGCGGAGCCTTTCGACAGACTGCAAACGGAAAATTTCAAGCTCCTTGGCTTTTGCGCCGGACTTGACTTTTATTATGTCAACTATGGAAACCACTATCGTAACTATTCCCATAACTGCAAGTATAGGCGGGTAGATATGTATTCTGTCGCTGAAAAAAAGCTCCAAAACAAAGATCGCGGCGCAGACAACAAAAATCGCGGCTCCTATCAAAGCCGATTTAACGCCCTTTTTCATGGAAAGCTCGTCGGGAGGAAAGCCGTCGGTTACCACCTCGTGAAAGGTAGTATCAAGATACGCTCCGCCGCATTTCGGGCAAACCCTTATGGGACTGCCGTAACGATACTTGTTAGCTGCGTAGTCGGAAATTTTTTTCCTGCAATGCGGGCAGGTGCCGCTTGTTTGCGGAATATTCATTTTTCGTCCTCTCCTTTTCGGTATATTTCATTTTATTTTACCACAAATATGTTGATATGTCAGCTACAAATTGTTGAATACCAACTGTAATTTACTTAAAGTATAAAAGGAAAAGCTATGAGCAAGACGCAGATATATTTTGACAACGCCGCCTCCACCAAAATAAGCGACAGGGTATACGAAGCCATGCTGCCATTTCTCAGAGAAAGCTACGGAAACCCGAGCGCACTTTACTCTCTTGGTCGCGAGGCATCGACCGCCTTGAAAAAAGCGCGAGGCTTGTGCAGCAAAACGCTTTCGTGTGAACAAAACGAGATATTTTTCACCTCGGGCGGCACCGAAAGCGATAACTGGGCGATAAGATCGACCGCGGAAATTATGAGAGAGCAGGGGAAAAATCACATCATATCCTCTGCGTTTGAGCACCGCGCGGTGTTGAATACCCTAAAATCGCTTGAAAAAAAGGGCTTTGAGGTGACCTATCTTCCCGTTTACGAAAACGGGATCGTTAAAATAAGCGACTTAGAAAAGGCTATAACCGATAAAACCGCGTTGGTAACGGTAATGTACGTCAACAATGAAATAGGAACGGTACAGCCCGTGTCCGAGATAGGCGGAATGTGCAGGGAGAAAAAGCTCGTTTTTCATACCGACGCAGTTCAGGCTGCGCCTCATCTAAGAATCGACGTTGAACGAGATAACATAGATATGCTGTCGATCTCGGGGCATAAGCTCCATGCTCCCAAGGGGGCGGGATTGCTGTACTGCCGAAGCGGAACGGGGCTTATCCCGATGATAAGCGGCGGAGGACAGGAGCGCGGCTTAAGAGCGGGAACGGAAAATTTGCCCGCAATAGTCGGCTTGGCGGAGGCGTTGACGGAAACCGCAGAGACTATGGAGGAAAGCAATTTAAAGATTTCCGCCGTTGCGGAAAAAATAATCGGGGGAGTTGAAAAAATAAAGGGGGTAAGCCTTAACGGAGACAGAAGCAGTCGTATTCCCTCTATCCTAAATTTTTCCATCAAAGGGATAGAGGGCGAAAGCCTTGTTCTGCTGCTTGATCTTAAGGGTATCGCGTGCAGCAGCGGCTCAGCCTGTACAACGGGAAACAGCGCGCCCTCTCATGTGCTTTCAAGCTTGGGACTGACGGAGGAAGCGGCGCGGGGAAGCCTGCGGATAAGCTTAAGCAGATACAATACTTCCGAGGAAGCGGAGCGCTTTATCAAGGCGCTTGCCGATATTGTGGAAAAGCTCGTATCTATGAGAGAGCAAACCAGTCTCTGATATAAAGCTCAAGCTCGGTCGCCATTTCAAGCTGCTCCGTAATACGGGGGTGTCCCGGAGTTGCTTTGCCGCAGCGCCTAAAGGTGTAGTGCCTTATCTCATTATCGCCAAGCTCCGTCTCTATCTCGTCCAGTATTTTATCCCATTTCGGGTCGTGCATAAGCAGCGTAAGTATCATCAGCACGGGGACGGGCTTGCCGTAACGTCTTCTGAGGTCGCTTATTATTTCCTTGTATCTTGCTTTCCACTTTTTCATGTACTCGCCGTCGTTTATTACCTCGGGGTCGGGTTGGTGATCGTTTTGTCCCACCGCCATAATTATCAGGTCGGGGGTGAATCGGGAGAAATCCCAGTCGGAATAACCCTCCCGAGAATATTTTACATAGCTCATTTTATCGTAGGTGGTTTCAAGTCCCACCAAGCCCTCGGTATCGGGTCCGCAGAAAAAGCCCGTTTTATCCAAAAGCGCGATGCCGCCTTGGGCGTTGTCGAAAACTCTTGCGTTTAGCTTTCTTCCCAATATCTGAGGATAAGCGAAATAGCTGTTGTCGTAAATGCCCGCGCTTTTAAATTCGGGGTAATCGCAGCAGCCCTCATAATATACGGCTTCGCACAGCTCCCCTGCGGAAACGCTGTCGCCGAACACCTCTATATTCAAAGCGTAATCCCTTTGGGGCAGGCTCACCTCGGCGCCGTCCTCGGTCTCGATACCGCAGAAGCGTATATAGTGCGCCGCCGCTTGTCTTTTAAACACGGTAAGGGTATGGATATCGCGCTCGTCTCTTACGGGGACCTCTATGTAAATTTCCTCATCGCTTTCCTTAAGCTCGAATTTGTACTGTATACCGTCAACGATAACTCCGACCGAGCAGTACTCGTACATAGCCTCGTTGATCAGATAAACGCCGATACGGTTTCCCGTAAATTCCGTTTCCGCCGCGCAGCCCGCATAGGTCAGCAGGGGCTTTTTCGGGTCGGACAGGTCGATCCTGCCCGTATAGAGAAACTGTTCGCTGTTTGGAATGATTTTCATATTGCTTGTCCCTTTCATAAAAGCTGAATTTATCGTACTCTTAATAATAACATAAATTTTTCGCAAAATCAAGAAAAACAAAAAACACGCCTTTGAGCGTGCTTTTTAATATGGAGCCAATGTCATAACATCTTTTCTGCTGCTTTTCGGAAAAGCTCCGCCGAAATTCGGTTACATCTGTAAAATTATGCGGATGCGGAAGCCTTTTTCGCCATTCTTGATTTAAGACGGGCAGCCTTGTTCTTATGGATAAGACCCTTTCCTGCCGCTTTGTCAAGCTTCTTGACCGCCGCCAATCTTGCTTCGGCGGTAGCGCCCTCGGCTCTCGCCTGCTTCATCACGGTCTTAAGCTGTGTTTTGGCGGCCTTGTTGCGTTCCTGTCTTACCTTGGAAACCAACACTCTTTTCTTGGCAGATTTAATATTAGGCATCGTTACACCTCCTTGCACATATGAAAATACGAAAAATTATGCTTTAAAAACCGATATAAAGCGGTTTATACTTTAAAAAGCAATTCTTTTTTTCTGCTCGATATATTTTACCACAAAAAAAAGAAAAATTCAAGACTTTTTAAAATTTTTTTGCGATATTGGTATAATTTCACAAAGAGGAGAAAAAATCAGTAGTATAAGGGCAATTTGTTGTTAAAATTGAACAAGTTAAGGAAGGGAAGATCGATCTTGAAAATAAAAAGAACAGATTTGGCGGTGGAGCTTGCGGCGGATTTGGACGAAAACGAGGTGAAGCTCACAGAAACGGTATACGAGGGCATAAAAGCAACGGAGGTCACCTTGGGGCGGCAGGGCGGAAGGCTTATCGGAAAGCCTAAGGGACGTTATGTCACACTTCACTGCGAAAACGAGGATAAAGTGCTTTGCGGCTGCGCGCTGGCTCATTATATAGGGGAGCTGCTGAAGCCCGCCGCCTCTTGGGAAAAGGTGATGGTGGCGGGGCTCGGGAACGAAAGGATAACCCCCGACAGCTTAGGGGCGAGAACGGTAAGGAAAATACCCGCCACCGCGCATTTGTCCTCCACCGACGAGTTTCGAGAGCTGGGGCTGCGCCCCGTGGTGGTGATAGAAACGGGGGTAATGGGTCAGACGGGGCTTGAAAGCGCGGACTGCCTTAATTTTGTGGCAAGAAACATACTGCCCGCCGCGGTCATCGCGATCGACAGCTTGGCTTGCAGCGATTTTTCGCGGTTAGGGAGCACCATACAGATAACCGACTCGGGCATTGCTCCGGGAAGCGGAGTGGGAGGGAGCAGGAGACCGCTGAACAAGGAGGCGACGGGCAGCAAGGTGATAGCGATAGGCGTGCCCACCGTTATAGACCTGGACAGCGTGTTAGAGGGAGCGCAGGGCTCCATGATGGTGACTCCCCGCGATATAGACGGCGTTATAGAAAGATACTCGGAGATCATTGCCATGGGGGTAAACTCCGCGCTGAATCCCTCTCTTACCCGAGAGGAGATAGAACTGCTCAGTTTTTAGAGGTTCTCTTAAGAAACGTGCACATATATTTTCCTCTTGTCTCATATAAATTTAAAGAAAAAGAACGGAAAAACAAAGGAGGAAAATAAAATGAAAAAAAACACGGCATTGAGATTTACAGCCGCCGCCATTACCGTGGCAGCCATTCCCTTTGCGGTCTCGGGAGCGCTTCGGAATCCGCCCGATATGAATAAGCTGGTAGCCGCTGCGGTAAACTTTACCGCAGCGCCGCCCTATTCCTCGGAGACCGCGGAGCTCGGCAACGGGAGCCTTATCTTATATAAGCCCGCTCCCAACGCCGAGACGGAGGAGTCCGCCGTTTTCTCCGACGCCGCGCCGAAAGAAGCCTACGACGTCGGCGAAGCCGCTTCGGAGGAGGAAACAAACATAACGGAGGAAACGGAGGCGGAGGAAAGCACCGCTCCCGAGACAGAAGAGCCTAAGGAAACGGAAAACGCTCCCCCATACGAGGAAGCGCCTGAAACGGAGGAGACGGAGGTCTCGGGCTCCGAGGGCTACATAATAACCCAAAATATCAGCGGCGACAGCGAGGACCTTTCGGTGTTCAGCAGCCGCGACCTGTTGGTGGAGCATATGACCTTTGAATCAAACAACGGGACAAATTTTTTATGGCTGCCGGGCGGAGGGCAGGTCAGAAACTGCACCGAGCTGGACAACGATTTTGTAAGCGAACAGATGAAAATACCGACCGATATCAGAATAGAGGCTTATTCCGATCAGCCCCAGGTGCTGATAGTGCACACTCACGCCTGTGAAAGCTATTTGACGGGAGACGGGAGCTATCAGGACGAGACCTATACCTGCCGCACCACCGACGCGTCTCAAAGCGTGGTGGCAGTGGGGCAGAGAATAGCGGAAAAATTAGCGGAAAACGGGATATGCGTGATCCACGACGGAACGCTCCACGACTATCCTTCCTACAACGGAGCTTACGACCGCGCGGAGGAAACGATAACCGAAATTCTGAACGCTTATCCCTCGGTCAAAGCCGTGCTCGATATTCACCGCGACGGGATAGTTGACGGAGACGGGACCCCCGTTGCCGCGGTAAGAGAAATAAACGGGAAAAAGGCGGCGCAGGTCATGATAATCGCAGCCGCCTCGGACGGATATTATCACGTTCCCGACTATCTTGACAATTTTCACTTTGCCTGTCTGCTCCAGCAGTATATGGAAAGCGAAAACAACGGCATAACGCGCCCCGTTTTGTTTGAATACTGCCAGTATAATCAGCATTTGACCACGGGCTCTCTGTTGATAGAGATCGGCTCGCAGGGGAATACGCTGGAACAGGCGCTGTACAGTGGGGAGCTGATAGGCGAAAGTATCGCAAAAGCGCTTTTGTCTTTAGTCTATTAAGCTTCTCCCCTAAACCATTTTCTTATCCAGGCTCCGCCCTCGGACAGGTCGCTTTCGCTCCAGCCGCCGTTGGCGGAGGTGCTTTCTCTTAGAGCGGAGGCGGATTCGTTTTTGTTGGCAAGGCTCCAGTTAAAGTAGCTTATGCCGTATTTGTCCAACAGATCGAGCCACTGCTTCGACTGGTCAAAATCGTATGCGCCGTTGCCCGAGGCGTCGCAGGTGCCAAATTCGGAAACGATAACGGGAAGCCCCTTGTTATGGCAGGCGACAAGCCTTTGTCTGAGCCAATCGGTATGAGTTGCCGCATAAAAATGCAGGGCGTAAAGCACGTTCTTTTCCTTGAGCGGGTCGGCTGCCGCCATATCTATATCCTGGCTCCAGGTTGGCGTGCCTACGATGATCACCGAATCGGGAGCGTTTTTGCGAATCACCGCAATGACCTCCTCTGCGTAGGGCTTTATGTCGCCGCTCCAGCTCACGCCGCCGTTGGGCTCGTTGCATATTTCATATATAACGTTTTCATAGCTTCCGTACTTAAGCGAAATTTCGTCAAAGAACTTTAAAGCCTCGGATTTATTGGTTTGGGGGTTTCCGTCGCTTAAAATATGCCAGTCGATGATAACGTACATTCCAAGCTCCGAAGCCGTCTGAACGCCCTTGTCCACAAGCGCTTTAAGATCGGCTTGGCTTCCGCCGCTGCAATATCCTCCGTTTTCCGCCGTGTACATGGCAAGACGGACGGCGTTTGTGTTCCAATCATCGCGCAGGGTCTTAAAAACGTTCTCGTTTACAAATTCGGGGAACCAGCTTAAGCCGTGGGTGCTCATACCCTTAAGCTGGAAAGGGTCTCCGTTTTTGTCCACCAATTGAGTATCTTTAACCGACAATTTTCCATGCTCCTTTACAAGTCCTATCATCGCGGGTGCGGGAAGCGGCGCGGCGGTCTGCTCCTCGGGGGTCTCCGAGGCTGCGGCGCTTTCCGAGACGCCGCCTGCGGTCGTTACCTCCGTCCCGTTGACGGTAACGCTGTACGGCGGTTTAAATTCCGAGGGGGAGGAGAAGTTAAAGCCAAAGGTCGTGTTCGATCCGCTTGGAATGCTTCCGTTATAGGATTCGTTGATCACCGTAAGAACGGTTCCCGTAAGATTGAATTTTCCGTTCCAGGAGGAGGTGATCTTAAAGCCGATGGGAACGACTATACGGACCGTCCAGCCGTCTGCGCCGTTACCGCCGCCGTTGGCTACGGTAAACTCGCAGGTGCCGCAATAGCTTCCGTTTTCCTCCCAGGTGTTGGGAACATTGCAGCTTGCGGTAAGGGAACCGACGGCTGGCGGTTGGGTGGAAACGGCGGTCTCGGGAACGGGCGGCAGTGTTATCTGAAGAGCGGAGACGGTGGTCTGCTCGGTCGGCGCGGCATCGTCCGTTTCTGCTGCGCTGCGAGTTGTTTCCGCGGCATACTCCGTTTCGGCTGCGTCAGAGGCAGGTTCATTTTTTTCCGTTTCCTCGATCGATGCCGATAAGGTTTCGGTTTTTTCCTCGGCAGTATCCTTCGGTGAAGCCTCGGCTTCGCTTTTTTTATTTTCCTCGGCAGGAGCTGCGGAATCCTCCGTTTTTTCCGATGTCTCCGAAAGGTTTTCTTGTACCGATGGAGACTCCGCACCCGCTCCGACCTCCGCTTTTTCGGCGCTGCACCCCGTAAAAGCAAGGGTCAGCGCGGCAAAAACGGAAAGCGCCTTAATAAGAATTTTTTTCATATGTATAATCCGCCTTTTTATATAATAATACAATTTTATGCTTCTTTTGTCAAGAGCCGTTAACTTTAAGTTTCCCCAAAATTCAAGGAAAAAATTTGGAAACCGTTATGACAAAATTAAAAGCGCACATCTTAAAATGAAAATAAGCATTGAATAAAAAGCAGAATGAGCCCTATTTAAAGCTTAATA
>JAMPHV010000091.1 GCA_023663265.1 Bacteroides sp. | reverse complement strand
AAAACACCGCACAGCAGCGCGATCTGCCGAGTAAGCTTTAATCGGACGAACCATTTTTTCATAATGTTCCTCCCTAAGAAATGCCAAGTCTTGACTTCAGCGTGTTCATCTGCGCCGTGCTCTCCTCTAAAACCGACTTTAACCCCTTTTCCTCGCGCTCCCGAACATAACCGCTCCAAAGCTCCTCGAACTCCTCCTCGGAGGACGCCAACAGCAGCTTTGGCAGCATTTTGCCCCGCAGCGCCTCTATCCTCTGATACGCCGAGTAAACGTCGGTTTCGGGAGAAAAGCTCACATCGTACTGACCCGTATACACGGTGTACGGCTGCGCCCAATCCTTCATCTGAACCAGCGGAGGGATGTCTGCGGGCATCCACCGATCCTGTATCCTGTTATCCTGGAGCATCCAGTAGGTATCGTTGGCTCCCACCGTTTCCAAGTATTTTAAACGGTCGCCGCCCAAAAGCCCTTGGACATCCTCCGTCAACACGGCTTTTCCCTCCGACATGCGGAAATGCCGCTGATAATGTATTTTGAAAAGAAGCAAAAGGCTATCATAATAGGAACGATAGAAATTGCAACTACCAAATATGTTGCGCCAAGGTTTGTGGTAATGTCGCGCACCGCCGACAGATCGGCTACCATTACGGGCAGGGGACGCTTTTCGGGAGTGTTTATGAGCAGCATGGGAATAAGATAGCTGTTCCAGCTTCCCACAAAGGTGCCGATTGCCATTGTTGCTATACCGGGAGCCATAATGGGTAGCACGATCCTGTGGAATATCGCTATCTCCCCCGCGCCGTCTATTCTCGGAGCTTCAAGTATCGCCTTGGGCATAACCGACAGGATATACTGCCTGAGGAAGAATACCGTGGCAGGGCTTGCAATACTCGGCACTATCAAGGGTATGTAGCTGTCGATAAGTCTCATGTTGTTGCACAGATCGTAAAAGCCTAAAAGACTAAGCTGTGACGGCACCATCATAAACACCAGCATTACGGTAAAGATCACCTTTGCTCCCTTAAACTTGTAAAACGCAAGTCCGTAGGCGGTAAGCGCGGAGAAGTACGAAACCAGCAATGTATTGCAAACCGCAAGAATAATGCTGTTGATAAAGCCTCGTCCCAAATTCATGTTGTCGGTAACGACCTTCCAGTTTTCCGCAAGGCTGCCGCCCGGGAGCAGGGAAAATCCCGTCATTATCTCGCTGCCCGAACGCGTGGCGTTAATGAGCATCATAAGGAATGGGAGAAAGCACACTACCGCTAAAATTATCAAAAATGCATACAGAAAGAATTTGGCGATATTGCTTCTTATTTTTGCGCCCATAGCTTAATCCTCCTTCCTGTTCATCAGCTTGAAGGCTATGCCGCAGAATACCGAAATAATAAGGAAAAGCACAAACGCCAGAGCCGCCGCGTACCCCATTTGATTGTTCTTAAATGCCGTGGTGTACAGATAAAATACCGCCGTGAAAAGAGAGCGACCCGGCTGACCCGTGGTGCCCGAAATAAGGTAGGGCAGATCGAAAAGCTGAAGTCCGCCGATAAGGCTTGTTACCGCAACGTACAGCATAATGGGACGAAGCAGAGGCATGATTATTTTGGTGAAGATAGTCCATCTTCCCGCGCCGTCCATGATCGCCGCTTCAAAATAGGACCTGTCAATGCCCTGAACGCCCGCCATAAGCATTATAAAGCTGTTTCCGAGCCACATCCACGCGCCTACTACGCCTACTACCATTTGAGCGGTCAGCCCGTTGCCCGTGAGCCAGTTTATCGGCTCGGAAATCATGCCGCTTGAAAGAAGCACTTGGTTAAAGCTGCCGAATTTCCAGTCCAGAAGAGTTTTGAACAAGAAAGCCACGGAGGTGCAGGCAATAAGGTTGGGCAGATAGAATAAAGCTCTGAAAAGTCCCAAGCCCCTAATTCTGTACTTCATATCGTTGAAGATAATGGTGAGAAGCAGCGCCAAGCCTAACTGCAGCACTATGTTTACTCCCCACATTTTAAGGGTATTCAAAAATGCGTCCCAGAAAAGCGAATCGTTGAAAACTCTTACATAATTATTCACTCCCGCAAAGGTTTCCTTGCCGAAGCCCTTGTAATTCATAAAGCTCATCTGAAAAGTGCGGAATACGGGATATGCGCTGAAAATGAGGAAAACTGCAACAAACGGTATACAAAATATCAAACCGTATTTGGTAAGCCGCTTCATAGGTCCCGATCTTGTTCTTGCGCTTTTTGCATTAGTGTTGGCAGCCAAGGTTCTCCTCTCCTTTCCTACATTTTATACTCTTTTCAAATACAAAGACAGACAAATGAATATGGAGTATTTGGAAAGAGTGTTTCGGGTGTAATTCCGAATTCTATTTGGAAATCCTTATTTTCCTCAACGACCGCCTTGTTTGCTATCATATCGCCGCCCGATGCGTCGATCCACCAACGCGCGGTATCGTCGTTTAAGGTGCAGTACTCGATAAACGGCTTAGCTGCGTCCTTGTGCTTGCTGAACTCGTTAACGGTAAGGAAGGTGCCGCCGCCGAAGAAGCCGCAAACGCCTCTGCAAACGCCGTATTTACCCTTGTAGTCGCCTGCGTTGTCGCGAACGATAAGCGCGCCCCAAGCAGGCATTACATAAGCGAATATCTCTGTTTGAGCGTTGCCTTCAAGGTCCTCGAGAGCGCTCCACTCTGCGTGCATGGGGAGCGGACCGTGCATTGAAGCGTACCAAGCCGCCGACCATTCGGGGGCGAAAGCAACATATTCCTTCTGATAAAGCTCAACCGCGCAGTCAAAGTAGTCAAGTCTGTCTTGATCCACGATTATTTCATTGTTCCTTACCCAAGGAGAAGAGCTGTTGGAGAACCAGCGAAGCGCGCCCGTGTCGCCGAAAACGGTGTAGCCCTCTGACTGGAGCTTTTGAGCGGTGTCTACGATAGCGTCAAAGGAGGAGAACAGCTTGCCGATCTCATCGGGGTCTTCCGTTCCGAATACCTTTTCGGCAATGTCGCGGCGGTAAATTACGCTTCCCGGAGCCGATTGGTAGCTCATCGCACGAAGCACGCCGTCGCTGTCGCAGCCCGCCTGATATGTATAATCGGCAAGCCTGGTTTTAGCCTGCTCGTCATACTCGCTGAGGTCTGCGCTGAAGCCTGCCTCAAAGAAATCGGGGAGCATCTGAGGCTCGCCTACGAACACGTCAAGGTCGGAGCTTTTTGTGCCCAAGGTCTGATTGATCTTTGTCTTAAAGTCGGCGGAGTCAAATACTACGACCTCTACCTCGTTGCCCGTTTCGTTGGTATAGCGTTCCGCAAACTGCTTTAAGTCGTTGGACAGCGTCCAAACCACGATAGGGTCAGCCTTAGCGCTGCCGCTGCTGCTGTCGCTGCCGTTGTTGTCATTGCTGCTGTTATTGTTATTATTGCTGTTACCGTTGTTATCGTTTGAGGAGTTACCGCTGTTTTCGGAGCATGCCGCCAGCGACAATGTCATTGAGGCAGCCAAGGTAACTGCAAGAAGCTTTTTTAATATGTTCTTCATAACTTTTCACCTTTCTTGGTTATATTGTAATGTTATTTTCTGTTTCCCAGGTACCCTTGGGTTTATGCTTGAATTATAACATACAATTTTACAAGTAAAAATGGTGTAATTTTTATTTAGGTGTCATTTTTTGCTAACGGCGGTACAAAACAGCGGTTTCCCTTTTAGTAATTTTTATGAGCTTTCAAAAGACGGAATAACGATCGGCGCTCAAGCAAGGTTATCGAGGAATACACAGGAGGTCTATTATAAAGTGTCTTGAATCACATTGATAAATCTTTTGACCGATTCCGTCGGCTTCTTCGCATAGACGATGCCATACGGCATCTTGTATTCCCATTCCATAGGACAAGTTACCAAAGCGGGGTGAATATCCGCCCAAATATCCAACGTTTCCATTAAATAATTCATTCGTTCACACTCGTTAAATATTGAGGTGTCGTAAAAATTTGATATGTCTGCGATCGTTATTTTCGGGTGATTTTCAAATATATCGTCGCGAAGTCGGCTCAGCACGGGGGTGTCGCCGCTCTTTATAACCATAAAGGTCTCTCCGTCCAGATCGGACCAGCAGAGGCTTTTTTTCTTTGCCAAAGGATGCTTTCTCGGAACGGCAATGCGGCAGGGCAGATATTCCAAAAGAAGAATGTTGTGTTTTTTCCGCCACTCGTTGGAATCGCAGGGGCCGACAAAACAGTCGATCTGATTCCCCAGCGAGGAAACGACGGAATCAAGACCGGTGGGGCCATCGTCAAACGGGACAATGCGGAGCTGAAACGGCAAGGTTCCGTCGTCGATCTCGGAACACAGCTCGATCAATCGCTTGCAGGGACGCAGTATTGACGTGCCGATACGTATGACGTCCTGTTCCGAAGCGGCAAGCTGTTTAGCCTTTTTTATCGCCTCGTCCGCAAATTCAATCATTTGTTTTGCGTCTTGATAAACCGATTTTCCTGCGGCGGTCAGGCGAGCCCCTTGGTTGGTGCGCTCAATGAGCTTTACGCCGATCAAGCCTTCCAGCTTGTTCATTTGGTTCATAACGGAGGTGGGCGTAGTATACAGCTCTTGTGCCGCTTTCAAAAAGCTCCCCTTATCCGCGACCGTTATAAAGGTTACAAGTTCTTTGTTATACATAAGCAGCTCCTGTTTTTGTTTTTAGATTTCCTAAAAACCATTATAACATTTTGGTAATTCACAGTCAATAGGGAATGTGATAAAATATAAACAGAAAAAGAAGGAGGATTTTATTATGAAGAAAACAATTATAGTTGTAGGCGCAGGAAAAGGTCTCGGAAACGGCGTCGCCGAAAAATTCGGCAGCAATGATTTCCGTGTGATCCTGATGTCGAGAAACGAGGGCAATCTGAAGGAGTATGCGGAGGATTTCGCCGCAAAGGGCATTGAAGTGCATACACAGGCGGCGGACGCGTCAAAGCTTGACGCTTTCGCAGATACTTTCCGCAAGGTACTTGATACTTACGGTACTCCCGATGTGCTGTTTTATAATGTCGGTATCACAATGCCCGATGAGAGTACGACCATCACTGCTCAGACGCTTGTTGACCGTTATGCGGTTGACACTGCGGGCGCATACAACTGCATCAAGCTTATAGACACAGAGGAATTTGCGGCGAAGAATGGGGCAATACTTGTGACGGGCGGCGGTTTGGCGCTCCAGCCCTATGCGGGTTACCTGCCGCTTTCTATGGATAAGGCGGCACTCCGTGCAATGGTGCAGGCGCTTTCACCCGTTCTGAAAGAAAAGGGTATTTATATCGGAACCGTGCAGGTGACAGGAACCATAGGCTCTAACGATTTCTACGCGCCCAAAACAATTGCGGAGGAATTTTGGAAACTGTATACGGAGCGGAATGTGTTTGAGATCGTTCACTAAATGCTTTTCAGCTGCGGGTAAAACACGTTAAATAAGGAGCGGGTCAGATGAATCAAAAAATAATCATTTTAAACGGTGCGGCGAGAAAAAACGGAAATACCGCAAAGCTTGTGGAGGCTTTTTCCGACGGCGCAAGGTCTGTCGGCAATCGGGTGGAGGTCTTTTATCTTGACGGTATGAGCATAAACAGCTGCAAGGGTTGTTTATGCGCCGGTCGGGATCCCAAAAGTCCGTGCAGTCAAAAGGATGATATGGATCGGATCTATGCGGGATTTGAAGAAGCTGATGTAATCGTGTTTGCTTCGCCGCTGTATTTTTGGACGATAACGGGAACACTGAAAACCGCAGCGGATCGGTTATATGCAGAGCTTGAATGTTTGGGTTACGGAAAATTTCCGAAGAAGAGCGTGCTGCTGATGACAGCGGACGGCGGAGATTATTCGCAAGCCGTAACATGGTATAGAACTTATGAAAAAAATCTCGGGTGGAAGAACTTGGGCGAGGTACTGGGCAAAGGCAAAACGAAAGAAGCCTATCAGCTCGGAGCCTCCGTCTGACAGACAAGGAGGTTGAACAATGGAAACCGTTACATTAAACAACGGCGTAAAAATGCCGATCTTGGGCTATGGGACATATCAAACGCCCGCGGGGATCACCGAGCGGTGCGTTGCAGACGCGCTGCGCATCGGTTATCGTTCGATAGATACGGCGCAGTGCTACGGAAACGAGCGCGAGGTCGGCAGCGCCTGCCGAAAGTCGGGGATAGCAAGGTCCGAGCTTTTTATTACAACAAAGCTGTGGGCCTGCCGCGGTTATCAAGACACGCTGCGTTCTATTGACAATTCACTAAAAGCTATCGGAATGGACTATATCGATCTGCTTTTGATACACGAACCCACTGGCAATGTGCATGAGATATACCGCGCTATGGAGACTGCTTATAAAGACGGCAAGCTGAGAGCTATCGGCATCTCCAATTTTTTGGAGGAGCGGTATCTTGATTTGGTCAATCACTGTAAAGTTGTCCCCGCCGTCAATCAGGTCGAGACACACGTTTTTCGACAGCAGGGAAAGCTGCGGCAGTTGGAATGTCAGGTGGGAACAAAGCACGAAAGCTGGTCGCCTCTTGCCTGCGGGAAAAACGGGATTTTCAATAACCGCATATTGTCGGAGATCGCCGAAAATCACAGTAAAACAACGGCGCAGGTCGCTTTGCGTTTTTTACTTCAGCAAGGAATTATAGTAATTCCGAAATCGATCCATATTGAGCGTATGAAAGAAAATTTTGCTGTTTTTGATTTTAATTTGGAAACCGATGAAATGCGGGCGCTCGAACAGCTTGAAATTGGCGAAAGCCTGTTCGGCTGGTGGTGAGATGAAAAAGGCGAGGTTGGTAAAATAACGATCAAATGTATGGAGGAATATGACAATGAACAATAAATCATTGACGCAGGGAACGCCCTGGAAGGGCATTTTATCCTTTATGATGCCAGTGCTTTTGGGGTTGCTGCTGCAGCAGCTTTACAACACGGTAGACACGATCATTGTGGGCAATTTTGCGGGAGAGCTCCAATTGGACGCAGTGGGCGCCTGCGGCGTTCTCACAATGGCTTTTTTGGCGTTGGCGAACGGCTTTTCGGCAGGTGCCTGTATCTTGATCGCCCAGCTTTTCGGAGCCGACAAAAAAGAAGATATGCGCAGGCAGGCGTCTTCCTCTCTCCTGGTGATGCTTGCGATGGGCGCGGCGGCAACTGTGGCAGGCATTGCAATAAGCAGATTTGCCCTTGTACATATTTTGGCAACGCCTGAAAGCTTGGTTTCCATGGCTGATACTTATTTCAAGATCTATGCGGCAGGACTTATTTTTCAGTTTGGATATAATATTGTAGCTGCGATCCTTAGAGGGATCGGGGACAGCAAGGCCACATTGTATTTTCTGCTGGCTGCCAGCGCGATCAATGTTGTGCTTGATATTGTATTTGTTTACTTTCTTAATATGGGTGTAGCGGGTGCCGCCATTGCCACGGATATTGCGCAGGCTGTCTCCTGTGTAGTGGGCTTTGTTTATATGATGAAGAAGTACCCGATGTTTCGTTGGAAGCTGAAGGAATTCACTTTTGAATGGCAGCTTGCAAAGCTGACTTTAAAAACGGGATTTCCTATGGCGCTGCAGCAGTTTATAGTATCCACGGGCTTTGTGTTCATTCAAAGAGCCGTAAACAGCTACGGCGAGGCTATGACAGGCTCTTTCACGGTTGCCCAAAAGGTGGAAACATATATGACCTTGCCCGCAAGCGCACTGATGACCACACAAGGTACATATACGGGACAAAATATCGGCGCAAACAGGCTTGACAGGGTAAAAACAGGCGCCAAGCATACCGTTATAATCTCGGAGATCATTTCGATTTGTATATTGACCATAGTTTTTATTTTTGCGCGCCCCATCGTGTCGGCGTTTGGATTGGGAGAAGAGGCGATAGATTATTGTACCTCCCACGTGCGGTTTGTGGCGCTTTGCCTGCCTTTGTTTGCGTCTTATTTTCCGTTATTGGGGCTGTTTCAAGGGGCGAACAACGCTCTGTTTTCAACCTTTGCGGCAACAGGGGCTTTGACAGTGCGTGTTGCAACCACTTATCTCTTCCGGGGAATTTCGGGCGTGGGCTATCATATGATTTGGTGGAACACGCTTTTCGGCTGGGGATTTAGCTTTATAATTTCATGGGTACATTTTCTGAGAGGTAAATGGCAGAAAAAATCGGTGAAGCAAAAGACTCCTCATCAGAATAAACGAGATGAGTAAACCTGTCGAGAATATTGCGTATGAAATCAACGAA
>JAMPHV010000090.1 GCA_023663265.1 Bacteroides sp. | reverse complement strand
GTAAATCAGTGCTTTTATGAAAATTAAAGCATTATCTTAAGCGCAGTCATAAAAAACAGTATCTCTGATTTAGAGATTTTGGGGAAACTTAAAGGAAACTTAAAAAAATTTCCTCTTGCAATTTTACAAAAAAAGGTGTATAATATTAAGTAAAATTTATCATGGGCTAATATAAGTTGACGACGGAACTATTGCAGGAAAGGAAAAATGTTTATGAAAGCCGATTTGCATTGTCATACCACCTTGTCCGACGGCTCCTTGGGTATTGAGGAGGTCATCGCTCAGGCAAAGCGAAACAATATCGATTATCTTGCTATAAGCGATCACGACTGCCTTTCCTCGATCTCGAGAGCGGTGGTCTTGGGGCAAAGGTATGGGATCGAGATCGTTCCCGCCGTTGAGTTTTCCGCCTTTGACGGAAAAAGAGAGAGCAAGGCTCATATATTGTGCTATATGCCGAAAAAACCCGACAGGTTAGAGGGCTTGTGTATGAGAAACAGCGAGATGCGCCGCCAGAGAGGCAAGAAAATGGCGATGAAGGTGCTGGAGCGGTATCCCATCACTCTTGAAAATATAGTGAAATATTCCGCGGGAAGCAAGGCGATCTATAAGGGTCATATTATGCACGCCTTGATGGATTACGGCTATACCACCGAGCTTTACGGAGACGTTTACGACGAGCTTTTCGATTCGAGATCGGGGCTTTGCGCCGACGAGGTGAGCAACGAGACGATAGCCAATCCCGAGGTCCACTTTGTGCTGGAGCTTATACATTCCTCGGGAGGGCTGGCGGTACTGGCTCACCCCGAGGTCTTTGACAATTTTGACTTGATAGAGGAGCTTGCCAAGGACGGTAAGTTAGACGGAGTGGAGGTGTGGCACCAAAGCTTGAAGCAGGGCGATGAAAAGGTCCTGCTGGATATGTGCGACAAGTACGGCTTGATCCCCACGGGAGGGAGCGACTTCCACGGCTTTTACAATCACTATCCCATTTCCATAGGCTATAATCTTACTCCCGAGGCTTCGCTGAATAAGATACTTGCCAATAAATAAAAGTATGTTCTCAATGTCTGCCCATATTCAAGGAAGGAATACATAAATGGACGTAAAAAAAGAAGCGCTGGAAAAGCACTATCAGTGGAAAGGCAAGCTTGAGGTCGTTTCCCGCGCGCCGATCAACACAAAGGAGGATCTGGCGCTGGCGTACACTCCCGGGGTGGCGGAGCCTTGTCTGCAAATACAGCGGGACCCCGAGCTCTCGTACAGTCTTACCCGAAGAGCCAATTTGGTGGCTGTTATAACGGACGGCACCGCGGTGCTGGGTCTGGGAGATATCGGAGGACTTGCGGGAATGCCCGTTATGGAGGGCAAGTGCTGCTTGTTTAAAGAATTTGCGGGAGTTGATGCGTTCCCTCTTTGCGTAAGGAGCAAGGATGTCGATGAAATAGTGCGGACGATCGAGCTGATAAGCGACAGCTTCGGCGGAATAAATCTTGAGGATATCGCGGCGCCGAGGTGCTTTGAGATCGAAAGAAAGCTGAAGGAAAGGCTCGATATACCCGTGTTTCACGACGATCAGCACGGGACCGCCGTCGTGGTGGGGGCGGCGCTTATAAACGCGGCAAAGTGCGCGGGAAAGAAGCTTTCCGAGCTTACCGCCGTCATTAACGGTGCGGGTGCCGCGGGCATTGCGATAGGTAACTTTCTGTTAAGCCTTGGGATCGGCGACTTGATCATGGTTGACCTTTGCGGCATAATCAATCGAGAAGACAAATACGAAAATCCCGCGCATGCCGAGATCGCGGCAAGGTCCAACAAAAACGTAAAAAAAGGCGGTCTTGCGGAGGCGGCAAGGGGCGCCGACGTGCTTATCGGCGTGTCAAAGCCGGGGCTTTTCACGGCGGAGATGATAAGCAGTATGGCGGAGAAGCCCATAGTGTTCGCAATGGCAAATCCTGTTCCCGAAATAATGCCCGACGAGGCAAAAAAAGCGGGGGCGTTTATTGTGGGCACGGGAAGAAGCGATTTTCCCAATCAGATAAACAATGTTTTGGTATTTCCCGGGATCTTCAAGGGGGCGCTTTCGGTGAGAGCGAGGGAAATAACCGAAAAAATGAAGCTGGCGGCGGCTTATGCCATCGCCTCGGTCATACCGAACAGCGAAATAAACGAGGAAAACATTATAGCAAGCCCTCTTGACAAGGCGGTCGCCGACAGCGTGGCTAAGGCGGTGGCACTGGCTTGGCAGGAGGAACAAAACACGAACAAGCTTTAAAATCGAAGCAGAAAGGATACAGGAAAAATGACTTACGAATTTACACCTAAGGGAGTTTGCTCCCGCAAAATGATCATCGAGATAGAGGGAGATACGGTGAAAAGCCTTTCCGTTCAGGGCGGCTGCAACGGTAATCTTAAGGGGATATCGAGCCTGGTAAGGGGAATGAAGATCGACGAGATCATTGAAAGGCTTGACGGGATAGACTGCGGCGGAAAAGGGACCTCCTGCCCCGCGCAGCTTGCCGTTGCTCTTAAGGAGTATAAAAAAGAAGCTTAAGAAAGGGAAAATACCGAATGAAAATAATGGCGGTGGATTACGGCGACAGCCATACGGGACTTGCCTGCTGCGACAGGACGGAAACGGTGGCGTCTCCTATCGGCGTAATCGACGAAAAAAATTTTAATATATGCGTCGAAAAGGTGGCGGCGGCTTCGGCAGAATACGAGGTCGGGCTTATCGTGGTGGGTAATCCTCTTAATATGAACGGCAGCGCGGGACCCCGCAGCGAAATGTGCAAAAGCTTTGCCGAGCTGCTTCAAAATTACGTCGAGGTCCCGGTGGTCATGTGGGACGAAAGGTCCACCACCGTTACCGCTCATCAGATGATGAACGAGGTAAACAGGAGAGGAAAGAAGCGAAAGGCGGTCATTGACGCGGTGGCGGCGGCGGTCATACTGGAAAACTATATGGCGTGGCGCGCCAACAATAAGGATAAAGGGCACCTCTAAAGCATAGGAATTGAAACGGGCTTGTCGGAAAATGCGGTTTTTGCGTTTTTTCGGCAAACCTCGTTCTGTCGAAAAAAGCCTGTCCCTGTTCTATTTTCGGATATGCTGTCATATCATTGAGCGAGGTGATTTTATGATATGCCGCTTTGACGATCTGCGCTGCAAGGAAATAATAAACGTTAAAACAGGCTGTAAATTGGGCTATCCCGACGATATAGAGTTCGATACCTGCACCGCCAAGATATGCAAGCTTATTGTTTACGGAAAGGCAAAGCTGTTCGGGCTCTTAGGGCGGGAGGAGGATTTTGTTATCCCCTGGTGCGATATCGAGGTGATAGGGCAGGACACCATTCTTGTTACTTGTGATTTCCCGCATCATACAAAAAACAGCAAGGGTTTTTTGAAAAATTTGTTAAAATAGACAATAAATATTTTATTGTAAAAAAAAGGAGTTTATGTTATAATTATAAAGCGGTTTTTTGGGCAAGTATATGACTGTGCACCGAAAAATAACGCAAATCCACACATGGCGCTGATTTTGCCGTCGGTGCCGTTTAACGCCGAGCCTTTTTTGAAAATGGGTCGGCATAATATAACGGTTCGGGAGATCATAAAACGCCGTGGAGGAAAAACCAAAAAACAGGAGGACGCTACCAATGGCAGTAGTATCAATGAAGCAGCTTCTTGAAGCGGGCGTTCACTTCGGACATCAGACAAGACGCTGGAACCCCAAAATGGCACCTTATATCTTTACCGAAAGAAACGGCATTTACATTATCGATCTTCAGAAGACCGTAAAGAAGCTCGACGACGCTTATATGTTCGTTCGTCAGGTAACGGAGGAGGGCGGAGAGGTCCTTTTTGTAGGCACTAAAAAGCAGGCTTCCGACAGCATCAAGGAGGAAGCGGAGAGAGCGGGAGCTCATTTTGTAAACGCAAGATGGCTCGGCGGAATGATGACCAACTTCGCAACGATCCAGAGAAGAATCAAGAGACTTGAGCAGCTCCAGGAAATGGCTAAGGACGGTACCTTTGATCTGCTTCCCAAGAAGGAAGTAAGCAAGATGAACCTTGAGATCGAAAAGCTCGAGAAGTTCCTCGGCGGTATCAAGAATATGCAGAAGCTTCCCGCGGCGCTCTTTATCGTCGATCCCCGCAAGGAAAGGATCGCGGTAGCGGAAGCGAAGAAGCTCGGCATTCCCATTGTCGCTATTGTAGATACCAACTGCGACCCCGATGAGATCGACTATGTTATTCCCGGAAACGACGACGCTATCCGTGCGGTAAAGCTTATCGCAGGCGCAATGGCAGACGCTATCATAGAGGGCCGCCAGGGCGAAACACCCGTTACCGGCGAAGAGGCGGAGCCCGCTGCCGAGGCGGCTGAGGAAGCGCCCGCAGAGGAGACCGCCGAATAATTAAATAAAAATATATCCGTATTAAATCTGTATAGAATAAAAGGAGAAATAAAATGGCTATTTCGGCACAGGACGTAAAACAGCTTAAAGAAATGACCAACTGCGGCATGATGGACTGCAAGCGCGCGCTCGAGCAGACAAACGGCGACTTTGACGCCGCTGTCAAGTATCTTCGCGAGCAGGGTCTTGCAAAGGCTGCCAAGAAGGCGACCCGCATTGCAGCGGAGGGTCTTGTTTATACAAAGATCGACGAGGTCAAAAAGGTCGGCGCTATCGTTGAGATCAACAGCGAAACCGACTTTGCGGCTAAGTCCGACAGATTTGTGGAATTTGTGGATATGGTCGCACAGACCGTTATCGATAACAACGTTTCGGACGTTGAGGCGCTTTTAAAGGTCAAGATGAGCGGCACGGAGGAGACCGTTCAGGATATTTTGACCGAGAGGATCGCCACTATCAGCGAAAACATCAAGATCAGACGCTTTGCGAGACTTGAAGGCAACCTGTTCAGCTATATTCACGACGGCGGCGGAAGCATTATCGGTACGCTGCTCAAGCTTGAGGCGGACGACGTCAACGACGAGACCGTAAAGCAGTGCGCGAAGGATATTTGTCTCCAGATCGCGGCATCCGCTCCTCAGTTTGTTGCTCAGTCCGACGTTCCCGCCAATGTGATCGCGGAGGAAAAAGAGGTCCAAATGGCGTTGGCTCAGAAGGAAAACGAGGAAGCTGCCAAGCCCAAGCCTCAGAACGTGCTCGAAAAGATCGTCGAGGGCAGAATGAAGAAGTTCACAGAGGAAATATGCCTTATGGACGAGCCTTATATCAAGAACGACGAAATGACCGTTGCAAAGTATGTTGCAAGCCTTGGCAAGAACATCAGAGTGGTTCAGTTCGTTCGTTATGAAAAGGGCGAGGGACTTCAGAAGAAGGAAGAAAACTTCGCTGACGAGGTTGCTTCAATGATGAATTGATTTTCCCATGAAAATTATATATATTTATTTTAAGCGGCAGTTTCTGCCGCTTTTTTCTTGTTATGCAAACGCTTTTGTTTACTGCGGATCGTTTTTTGAACATTTTGCGGAAATGCTCACCAGGTCGTAAATGATCTGCTGCTGTTCTTTTGACAGCAGGCGCAGCCTGCGGAGCATAGAAAGCTCCTTGGCGGTTATGTTGAACGCGTTTTCGCCGTTATCCAACAGAAAATCCGCGGACACGTTCAGCGCGGCGGAAATTCTTTTTACCAGCTCGAAATCGGGCTGGCGTTTGTTTTTTATATATCCGTTAAGGGTTGTCGGCGCAATGTTGAGCGTTTTAGCGAATTCCTTTTGTGATATATCCCTATCCTCAAGTAATTCATATAACTTATCGCCAAAAGCCATGATATCATCTCCTTTAGAAATATTATACAATAGCGCTTTAAATATTTTGTTTAAATGCATAAAATGAGTATTTTTATATTGACAATTCGCGTTTTGAGTATTATAATAAATCCGTTGAGTAATCAACGGCACTGTTTTTGCTTACAGCCCTTAAAATCCTCCGTATAAGGGAGGACAAGCTTGTCGGGCTTTTATCCGTTAGGCTACAATGACGGATATGATCTTTGCGGAGGGTTTTAAGGGCTGTGGGCAAAAATATATTTTTGGAGGTTGTTATGGATAATATAGTTATTCCCGATGCACCTGTCACGGCACCTGTTGTGGAAACGGTGCCATATGTTTCACCCAGACCGCCCGTTTACGGTGTGTATACAAGAATAAGCTTTGATGCAAAAACAGGTGAAATGGTTAAGGACAAGCATATTAAAAGCAAACAGACTGCGTTTATTTTGCATTTGTTATCCCCGTTTTTGGGTTTTTTGTTTTTTCCTCTTTTTGGAATGGGCGATTTTTACTGCGGCAGAATCGCACGCGGGTTTTTAAAAATATTCACATGCGGCGGTTTTATTATTTGGGCGTTGGTTGACTCGTTTAAAGTTTTCAGAGGTAAGTACGAAACAAGAGGAAAATGTGTTTTAATGTAATTTGGAGGTAAAATACTATGTTTGCGGAATATAAGGAATACAGAAACCAAAATAAAGTTATCCAGTATCTTGATATAATAGCATATCCCGACGGATACATAGAAGAAAAAATACCGCAGCCGGTTTTTTCAAGGTGGGCTCTCAATCGCAAGTCGTCGGGAAATCTTGATAAGGGCGCCATGGTAAGCAGTGGATTAAAGGTTATTGGTGATTCTTTTCTTGCCGTATTGTCTTTAGCAGGCGGCGGAGGGGGTGCAGCAAGTCTTGCCGGGGCATCTAACGAAATTGGAAATATGGTCGGCACAGTAGGGAAAAGCAATATGTGGGCGATAGGTGTGGCGGCTGACAGTTTTGCAAGTTTTGAAGAAAACTATTGGGAATATTATTATTCTCTTATGACATTTGAATCTGCGCTGGGAAATCTTGGTGAGCAGCATATCGGAAAAACTGACGGTGACGGCTGTTTAGGTCACTGGTTTTATGAAAACGGAGATTATTTTGAAGGCTTTCACTATAACAACGGAGTACGTCAAGGTATATTTGTTTTTGCCGATGGTTCAAGATATTACGGCGTTATGGATAATAACGGTTTAAAGGTCGATAAGGGAATAGAGATAGCGCCCGACGGAAGCAGAATGATGGGAAATTTTGTAAACGGACAGTTGGAAGTAGGCGTATATGAAAACGACAAGTGCGCTTTCGTAGGGCAATGGTCAAACGGGGTCCTTCACGGTACGGGAGCTGCGCGTTTTGCAGATAACACTGCGTTTATGGGCGAATGGTCCAACGGAAAGCCTGTGAAATAAAATGAATGATACTGAAAAGAAGTACCGTGAAGCCATTGACAAAGCAAATGCGGCAAAAAATGACACTCAATTCAGCGAGGCGGTCGCTTCACTCATAGAAATTTCAGATGTTTTTCCCAAGGCTGCATTTGAAGTATATATGGTGTTAAAACGCTGCGGTTATACGGAATACGCTTATTTTTATCTACAGCTTGCCGCGGTGCAAAATTTTGAAAAAGCACGCGTAGTACTTGGGAAATGTCTTGCCGAAGGTATATATTTTGAAAGAAATGAGAAAAAAGCGATTGAACTGCTGTCGGAGTACCCAAACAATGCTTCTGCTTTGTGCGGTTTGGGTTTTATATATGTGGCAGGAAAACAGATACCGCAAGACCAACAAAAAGCCGTGGCGCTTTTTGCAAAGTCGGCGGGAATGGGGTACGCACAGGCAAGTTATAATATTGCCTTGATTTGCGCCGGATATACAGGATTAAAACGAAATGAAAAGCAGATGTTTGATTGGCTGAATACCGCCATATCTCAAGGAAACGGTGATGCTTGTTTTTATGCGGCGCGTGAATATTCTTCCAAAGGAATGGAGAAGAAAGCTCTTAGCTACTTGTATCAAGGCGTAAAATTAGGTCACAAAGGCTGTATAGAGGTGTATTCAAGTTTAAGACAGCAGATTTCGGAAAGTTCGGCTGTGTATCAAAGCGGAATATATCAGTCGCAGGAAAATGAAGCCGAGTTTTCATATACGGGTCAAGCTGATATCGTACATAATGCAGAAGCGGAGCGTGCGGAAGCTATACGCCGCCGCAGTAAGTCAATGGACGCTGCCGCTGCATATTCCGGCGGAGGATTTGTTGACTACGAAACAGGATTTATAGTGGATAGAAACGGTAATACCATTGTTACAGACGAATCGGGATTTTCATACTCGGAAAATGGAGCTATGCTTTACGATGAAGATTCCGGGTTTCTTTTCAGCAACAGGGGTACTGCGTTTTTTGATGAGAATATGCAGACTATGTACGATATGCAAAAGGAAAAATGGTCTATGATATTCAAGATTTAATCTTATCTTATATAGATGAATCCTTTAAAAACACCTCGAAGCTCGTTAAATACGGGCTTCGAGGTGTTTTTCGGCTTTTTTGCAAAAATTGTGCTGTTTTACGGTTGTTCCGTTTTTAATACTGATTTCTATCTAAAATATAGACTTCGTCTATATTTTAGAGCCGACTTT
>JAMPHV010000008.1:30214-53232 GCA_023663265.1 Bacteroides sp. | reverse complement strand
AATCACAATAAAAATTTTTAAAAATGAATTTTATTCTGAAAATTGATTTCCGTGTCCTCGAACGACTGCGCATTTATAAAAAACGAATAAAATTTAAGCCGTTTATATATAAATTTCTTATAAATTTACACAAATATTCTTTTAAGCTTGCAGTAGGCCGCAAGAGAATTTATTAGCTCCCGCTAACCTTATACCAATTCCAAATACTACTTATGCTTGATGTTATAAATATTAGACCTCCTCGGAAGTTGCCGAAGAGGTCTGTTATCATAATGAACTTGGTTAAGACAAGCGTATATTTATACTCTTTCCAAATACAAAGATAGACAAATGAATACGGAGTATTTGGAAAGAGTGCTTCGGGTGTAATTCCAAATAGAATTATGGACTCTGTAAAATTTTGTCCATAATTTTATTTGGAATTAGTATAAATCATGCGGCGGAGCCGCTCCACAATTATCAATTATCAATTATCAATTATCAATTATCAATTATCAATTGTCAATTGTCAATTGTCAATTGTCAATTGACAATTGTCAACTGTAAATTTTTGTAAGCTGCCATAACGTCGATCCGACACGTTACTTTGTCAGATCGACTACCAGCTCCGAAAAGATACCCGAGACGCTGATCTTGTTTTCGCTGTCGGAGGTATTTTCATAGTCGGCCGGCTTTCCGTCCCTTACATAATAAACATTGCATTTTCTGCCCTTGTTTTCGACGGGAACAATGTTTTCCTCGGGAATATGAACGACAGCCTTAGATTTCCATTGATTGATATCCAATCTTCCCGATACGCTGTCTACGGTAATTTCATAATCCGTCTTTGCCGTAAATTCCAAGCTTCCGCTGCTGTTCGAGATAAATACCCGTTCCGCCCCGCCGTCGTATTCCAAGCGGTTCAGATGAAGCCCGCTTATTTCGAGAAGCCTTACGTCAGCCTCTATCTCGCAGCTTTCCGAATACTTGTTCGGAAGAACGATCTCGACTGTCAGCGCCTCCTCCGCTTCATAGCGGCTCAGCTTGTTTTTGTTGAGACAGAACACGTCAAGCTTGTTTTTCTTTTCGTCAAGCTTTATTTTAAATACAGAGCCTAAATTTTCAAGAGTTTCGGAGGAAAGCTTAATGTGCAGCTTTTCGTCCTCTCCCGACGAAAGGAGGATAGCTGCCGCGCTTCCGATATTGACGTCGAAATGCTTGTCGCAGTCAATGTCGTAGATCGTTTCGCTGGTGTAAAGGGACGTTTCCGCGTCCGTTTTTGCGGCGGTGCCCCTCAGGAGGTCGTCAATGGTGGTCTTGAATATCTCCGCTATGATCACCATATTTTCAACGTCGGGCAAGCCCTTTCCCGTTTCCCACTTGGTGATAGCCTGTCTTGAAACGCCGATCCTTTCGGCGAGCTGCTCCTGTGAGATGCCTTCTTTTTTTCTGATCTCTTTCAATTTTTCCGAAAAATTCATTGTTGATTACTCCTTTAAAAGTGAATACGCGGCAATTTTTTTGATCGGCGCGGACAAAAGCACGCTTATCGCAAACGCTGTGGCTGTGAACATAACTGCGAATATTATCAATATCCAAGCGGATATCTCAAAATGATTTTTTACCGCTCCGATAAGGGAAAAAACGGTATTGTTTATTGCGGGAAGATACCAAAGACCCGATATTGCCGATATGAGGGACGCCGAGGCAACGACCGGGACAAAGCTCCACGCCGTTTTAAAAGTAAGCTGTCTGTTTATGTAGCCTATGGCTTTATATATTCCGTATTCCTGCTTGCGCCTGCTTATCATGGAATTTATGATAACATACATAACAAGCAGCATCATAAGCACGGAGATAATAAACAGAACGATAACGACCACGGAAACGATGCCCGTATACATCATTCTGCCGTTTTCGCTGAGCTGCTCGTAATTTACCGACGAGCTTATAACCTCGCCGTTGTTCTCCTCATATTCGTTTATAAATTCCTCGGCAATTTTTTCGTACAGATAAACGTTGACGGAATCGAGCTCCTCTCCGATTCTTTCATATCCGCGGCTTGTGAGCTGGCATACCGCTCCCGCGCTGTTGACGCTTTGGATATGCCCCGTAACGGAGTAGACCTCCGATTTATCGCCGACCGTTATCTCTATTTCACCGCCGATAGGGTAATTCTCCGCAATAGCGCTTCCCACCGCGATCTCGTTATCTTTATCGGGGCTGCGTCCCTCGTAGCATATATCGTTCAGAGTTTTTGAAAAATCCTCGCACACAAAGGCGGTAAGGCTTCCGTCGGTATAGCTTACGGGGACCGAGGCATATTCAAGGGAAAGGCTCACTCTGCCGTCGTTTTCAAGAAGCTCCTTCAGCTCCGTCATTTTTCCGCCCTTCGCCGTAAAAATAACGGACGGGGATTCCTCCGAAAGGGTATTCATAAAATTATCGGGCTTAACGTTCACGTTGTACAGAAGAGTTCCCGCAAAGGACAGCAGCACCGTTATGCCAAACGCGACGATAAACAGAAGCACGCTCTGTCCCGACGATCCGTCGCCCGTAACGCCTCTTATGGCGTTTATCGGCTCCAGTCGGTGTATTTTTACCGCCGAAATATAGGAAAACAGCAGTATTGCCAATACCAGCACCGATATAACGATAAGGAAAGCGGGTACGTCAAATTTCGGAGTGTAGGAAAATCCCGATTGTATCGCCAAAACGCCCGCCGTCAAAGGCAGCACGGTGTAGGACAGCGCGATCCCGAGCACCGCGGAGACTGCGCCCACCAACAGATAAGGCGTGATCGTCGAGGCGATTATCATATTGCTCGTATATCCGATCGCTTTCAGCACGCCCATTTGCGCCAGCTCGTCCTCAACGGCGCTCCGTATGCGGAAGTTGCTGAGAAAAATACTCACGGCAAGTATGATGGCGGCAAGCGCCAGGAAAATAACGATAAGAAGCGTGCAGACCATTGTCCTTGTCTGCTTTGAGGCGTCTCTGTCGCTGATGTTCAGCAGCGCGGCGCCCTTGTCCTTTACGATCTCGGATACCGTGTTTTTGATTTTGCTCAAATCGGCTGAATCGGCTGTTTTTAAGGAATATTCCGCAACGACGCTGTCTTTGTATTCCTCGGCAAGGTCCTCGTAGACGGCTTCAGGAAAATATCCGCCGATAAGTCCCGTGCCGTAGTTTCCGTACTGCATTTCCGATACGGTCCCGCCGATATCGTAGGAATGTTCCTTGCCGTCTATGGAATAAACGATGCTGCCGCCTTCATTGAAGCCTCCCAGCTCTTTAATATACATGGGAATATAAACGGAGCCCTCTTTTTTCTCGGAATATTCCGCAATATCAAGGAGATTCAGCGTTCTTTCATCTTCAATATTGTAAAAAACCGTATTCATATCAAAATCGGACCCCGCAAACTCGCGGACTGTTACGGAAAGGAATACTCCCTCGTGCTTTTCGGCAAGCTCCACCCCGTCGATCCCGCTTACCTCCGCCAACAGCTCCTCGCTGTCCATGACCTGCGGAACAATAAAATTTATATCCGCCGCGTCAAGCCTTTCAAAAAGGTCGTCGTAAGCGGCAAAGGTCTGAAAAGCAAGCGCAAGGGCGATATTTATAATAAGCGCGGTAAGGCAGATAAACACGCCGAAGGATATGTACTGTCCCTTTGCTTTGTTCAGATTGTGCAGGACCAGCGCGGATATTTTCTTCAATATTACCACCCCATCTCCTTAATGAATCCGTCAAGCTTTTCGGTTCTTTCCGCGCTGTCGCTCTCATACTTTCCCAAATCGCATTCGCCGAAAATTTTTCCGTCTTTGATGTAGATGATGCGGTTCCCGCGCAGGGCGGATTTCTTGTCGTGAGTGACCATAACGATGCTTTGCCCCTTATTGTGGAGAGAGGTAAAAACATCGAGGACCGCCGCCGAATTTGCGGAATTGAGCGCTCCCGTGGGTTCGTCCGCGAAAAGCACGTTGGGCTTGTTGATGACCGCCCTTACTATGCCCGCTCTTTGCGCTTCGCCGCCCGAAATTTGGGAGGAGGTCTTTTTCCACGTTTTTTCGGGTATGTTCACCAAATCGAACAGCTCTTTCGCGCGGCTTTTGATGTCCTCCTTATCCCTGCTTGTCAGCACTCCCGCCGCAACGACGTTATCCATAAGGCTCATCTTATCAATCAGATATATCTGTTGAAATACGAAGCCGCACTCCTTGCGGCGAAATACGGCTAACTTATCGTTGCTGAGCTTGGTAATGTCCGTTCCGTCAAAGTCGATCTCGCCGCCGTCGGGCTTATCCATTCCCGAAAGGGAATACATCAGGGTAGACTTGCCCGCCCCCGACGAACCCATGATAACGGTAAAATCCCCATTGTAAATATCGATATTCAAGTCGGAGTAAATGACCTGAACGCTTTCGCCCTTACCGAAGGCTTTTTTTAAATGCTTTGCAGATATAACTGCCTGCTTGCTCATATTGTGCCCGCCTCTCTTGTTTTAATGTGATAATCATAACAAAAAAGCCCAAGTTGCGCTACCAACAGTTGTATACATTTTAAGCTTTTTATGCCACTTTACGTTGCGGAACGGCTTTTTGCAGTGATTGTGGAAGTGAATTGACAATTATCAATTGTCAATTATGAACTGTAACCGCATAAATAAAACATCGTTTTCTCGTTTTCCGTTTCCCGTTTCGACTTATTTTTTGTATAAAGCCTGTTAAGATATAAGCAGCAGGTTTTTTTGTAATATATTCTTAAGGAAAGGCGGATAGTAAAAATGACTGTTGAAATTACGGTTGGAGAGGAATATATGACCGCGGCGCTGTCGGGAGAGCTTGACCATCACGCCGCCGCACAGGCGAGAGAGCTTATTGACGCAAGGCTGGAGCGGCATACGCCCGGGCTTTGCATACTGGACTTTTCGCGAGTCTCCTTTATGGACAGCAGCGGCATAGGTCTCATTCTCGGACGGCAGAGAGCTGCGGAGCTTTACGGCGGCAGAGTGATGATAAAAAATCCCTCGCGCTATGCGGAGAAGATAATAAGGCTTGCGGGACTCAGCGCTATGATCCTGCCCGAAAAAATCAAGATGTGAAAGGACGAAAAAATGAAAACGGTAAATAAAATGAAAATAATTATCCCCGCCATGTCGAAAAACGAGGCGCTGGCGCGAAGCTGTATAGCCGCTTTTGCCGCTCAGGCGGACCCTACGGTGGAGGAGCTTTCGGACATACGCTCGGCGGTGTGCGAGGCGGTGACCAATTCAATAGTTCACGGCTACCGCGACAGGGCGGGAGATATAACGATCACGCTTAAGCTGACCGAGGACGGCTGCCTGTACATAAAGATAGCGGACAAGGGCTGCGGCATCGAGGACGTTAAAAAGGCGATGGAGCCTCTTTATACCACCGCTCCCGAGGAGGAAAGGGCGGGGCTCGGCTTTGCGGTAATGGAAGCCTTTACCGATTCTCTTAAGGTAACAAGCAAGGTGGGCAGGGGCACCTGCGTCACCATGAAAAAAAGGCTTATCGGAAAATATGAATAAGACCGACGACAAATTTATACAGGATAATCTGGGGCTCGTACATTCTCTCGCCTCCCGCTTTAAGGGCAGGGGGATAGAATACGAGGAGCTGTTCGCGGCGGGCTGCGAGGGGCTGGTCAAGGCGGGATTGGGCTTTGACGAAGACCGAGGGTTAAAATTTTCCACCTATGCCGTTCCCGTTATACTGGGCGAAATAAAAAGGCTGTTTCGCGACGGCGGGACGGTCAAGGTGAGCCGCGGGCTTAGGGAGCTGTCCCTTAAGGCGGCAAGGGCCCAAGAGGAGTTAAGAAAAAAGGGGAGCGAGCCGAGACTTTCCGATATAGCGGGGGCGCTTGGAGTAAGCGTTGAGCTGGCGGGCGAGGCTGTCGCCGCCGCTCTCCCTCCCATGTCCTTAACGGCGGGAGAGGAGGACGGCGGGCAGGAGCTTGACGTGCCCGTTCCTCCCGAGCAGGCAAGGCTGACCGAACGGATAGCGTTAAATCAGTGTCTCGCCCTGCTGGACGAGCAGGAGCGCCGCCTTATCGTTCTCAGATATATCAAAAATATGACCCAGACGGAAACGGGAGATATATTGGGACTTTCACAGGTCCAGGTGTCCCGAAAGGAAAAAAAGGCGCTTAAACGGCTCAGAGAGCTGTTGGAAGGTTAGCGGCTTAGAGCCTGTTTAGTATCTCTTCGCACCCGTCTTTTCGGCAAATTTTGCCGATAACTGCGTCAAAACTCCTTGAAATACATCAAGTATTTCTGCGTCGTTTTTCCTTGTTCTCAGCAAAATTATGCTCGAAAATCCGTGCACGCCGAGATACTAAACAGGCTCTTATTCCGTAACAAGCTCCTTTATCTCCACTCTTTTTATTTTTCCGCTTGACAGATAGGCAAAAACAAAAAAGCACAGCGTCAGCAGCAGCGCGGGTATTATTACCGAAGCGATGTCAAAGGCGGCAGGGAGCCGAGTAAGTCCTATCATGGAAAGCCCCAAGCCCAGCACTCTTGCGGAAAGAAGCGGGCTTAACGCCGTGCCTAAGGCGGCGCCGACGACCGAGACCGCTAAAAAGCGCAGTCCAAAGCCTAATCTGAGTCTTCTCACGGTAAAGCCCACCGCCTTGTAAACGCCTATATCCGTTCGTTCCTGCAAAAACGCCTTGGCGCAGACCATTCTTACGGCTACCAGCGCGAATATTACCGAGAAAAGGTAAATGGCGGCTCTCATAAGCCCTATCATTTCCGATACCGACGCGCCGATAAAGTTGTCTATATCAAAGGTCTCAGCGCCTATATCCTCTATTCCGCCATATTTTTCTTCTATTATATCCAAAATTTCCTCTGCGCTTACGTGATCGGGGTCGGAGTCGTCGAGCAGGAAGCCCAAGGCGGTTATTTCAAATTCGGGATATATCCTGTGAAGCGCGTTTTCCGACATGGCGAAGCACATTCCGCTGTCGTTTAAGGTCTGATATATTCCCGATATGATGTAGGTCTCGTCCTTTTCCCCGTGAGAAACGGTCACCTCGTCGCCCGTTTTTATTTCAAGAGCGTCGGCTATCATTTGGGTTATCAGTATCTCGTTGTCATAGAGCGGCGCCCTGCCCTTGAGGATCGGGGAAAGCCCATCGGGGTCCCTCACAATATGCGCCATAAGATTTTCGCCGTTTATTGAAAGGTAAATATTCCCGGTGCGGTATATTTTTTCGACCTTAGTCAGCGAGGTCACCAGCTCCTCCACCTCGTCCGAATAACGCTCGGCTGTTTCGCGTCCGAAGTACACGGTGATATCGGCATATTCCGTTCCCATTGCGTACAGGGCGTTTTTTGAGGTCAGAAGGTCTATTATCAGGTTTACCGTCAGCATAAAGAAGATCAGTATTGCGGATATCAGAACTACTCCTATATATCTTCTTTTAGCGGAGGTGAACTGTCTTACCGCGAGACTTGCGGAAAGCAGCCTTTTGCTTATGGGCAGCCTTATCCTGCTGTCGAAATAAATATCCTCTCTCCCGCCTCTTATCGCCTTAACGGGGGATATCCTGCCCAAGGGGAGCGTTTTTATAAAAATCAGGGCGGCGCTGGTCAATAAAATTATTCCCGTTACCGCAAGGCTTTTTGTCGCCGACAGCCCTCTGTCGGGCATTACGCCCGTTACAAGCTGAAAGCCCTCGGTAAGAATACTTTCCGCAGGCACCGACAGCGCCGTGCCAACGAGCATACCCGCAAGCTCCGCCGAAAGATACTGTATGAAAAACATTCCCGCCAGCCTTGCTCTGGAAAAGCCCTGCGCCTTTAAAATACCGAAAACGGCGTAATCGGACTCTATTTCGGTGGAAATGCTGTGGCTGATAAGTATCAGTACTATTATAAAAAGGAAAACCACAAACACCGTAAAAAGCTTTGTAAGAACGTCTGGCAGGAGAGTGCTGAATCTTTCGGACTGCTCCCTTGTGAGCACCCCGAACGCCATATCTGATATTTTGGTCTCAAGATTCAGCTCCCGCAGGAATTTGCCCGAGCTTAAGCCGCACTCCTCGGTCTTATAAACGGATACCATCTCCAAATCGGCGGCGTTTTCTTCCTCTGAGGACTTCCAACGATCATACAGCTCGTCGAAATCCTCGCCGTTTATAAAGACCTGCTTCCAGCCTATGGTTTGAGAGCCGAAGGAGGGCTCTTGAACAAAGCCCTTTATTACAAAATCCGACGTACCGTCGATGAACGTAAAGGTAACAACGTCGCCGACGCTGCAGGACAGCTTGTTTTTTAAGCCCAAGGGCGCGTATATTTCTCCCCTCTCAAGCTCTTGTATCTCTTCGGCGAAGCTCTGTAAGCCGTTGTCGTAAAGAAGTATGCCCTCGCGCATTTTTTGCAGAAAAACATTGTTGCTGTCGTATACGTTCCCGCATTGGGTCCCGTAAGCCGCCAAGGCGCTGTAATAGCTTACCTTTTTTACGATAGGGCAGCTCTCGGTTTTTTCCTTAAGCTCCTCCGTCAGCAGCTCGGGGTCCATAAACAAAACGGCGTCCGCGCTGTCCGAAGCCTCGTAAGCTTTTTCAAAGCCCTTGCGGTAATTGTCGGTGACGCTCAGAACGGCGGTCATCAGCGACGTAACTATCGTCATGAGCAGCGCGACGGATATAAAGGCGCTTTTTTTCTTTTTAAGATTGGCTCTAAGTAATATCAATGTTCCCATTTTACGATTCCCCCTTTACCATTCCAATGAGGAAAGCCAGGCGTTGACCTGCGCCTCTCGGCTTTTTTCCTCTTCTTTTTTATAAGGGGGAAGCTCTAACTCTCCCGTTATTTTTCCGTCCTCCAAATACAAAAGCCTTGTGGCTCTCAGCGCAGCCCTCATATCGTGGGTCACCATAAGAACGCTTTGCCCCTCGGAATTAAGCTCGGTCAGCAGGTCCAGCACCTCCGCGGTGTTTTTTCTGTTCAGCGCGCCCGTTGGTTCATCGGCGAAAAGCAGCTTGGGGCTGTTTATGACCGCTCTTGCGATGGCGCATCTTTGCTGCTCTCCGCCCGACACCTGCGAGGGCAGATGAGACTTGATATGCGAGATGTTCATGCGCGCAAACAGACCCTCGGCCCTCTCTCTGACCTCGGCGGCGGACCTGTCCCTGTTGAGATAGCCGCATACCAGTACGTTTTCAAGCAGACTGAGGTTGCTCACCAGGTGCAATTGCTGGAAAACAAATCCGAAATCGGTGTGGCGAAGAGCGGACAGATCGTTTTCCCGTGCGGAGACCAGGTCCCTCCCGCCGTACAGCACCTGCCCCGCCGTCGCTCTGTCCATGCCGCTCAGAGAGTAAAGAAGCGTGGATTTGCCCGAGCCGCTGGCTCCCATTATCACGGTGAGATCGCCTTGGTACAGGTCAAGGTCGATATGGGATATGATGTGCAGCTGTCCGCCGTTGTGGGCGAAGCTTTTGCAAATATCTTTTGCGGATAGGATAGTTTTTTTCATTTCGTATTCCTTTCTGTCTTGATTTTGATCTTGACAATATCATTCTATCCGAAAAGATATTAAGAAATCTTTAAGAACATGCTCCGAGAATTTTAATCCGTCATCAGCGGCAGCGTAACCACCGCCTCCAGACCGTCGGAACGGTTGTACAGCATTACGCCGCCGCCCGAGCTTTCCGCAATATATTTGACGATGTACAGCCCGAGTCCCGAGCCCTGTTTATTTCCGCAGTTCCTGCCCCTGTAAAATTTCCCGAAAATAAAAGGCATATCCTCGTCGGGAATACCCCTGCCGTGATCCGTAAAATGTATCTCCGCGGTGTCCTCCGAACGCGTAATAAAAATATCCGTATCGCTTTCCGCGTATTTTCTCGAATTGTTGACAAGATTTTCCGTTAATTGCAGCAGTCGGTTTTTGTCAACAAAAGCCGCTGCTTTGAAATCGGGCTTTTTATAGTGCACGTCGCCTCTTTCGGCTCCCAGCTCGCCCGCCGCTTTTTCAAAAAATTCCGTAAGCTCCGTTCTCTCGGGCGAAATTTTCAGCTTGTCCATATCGGAGACCGAATGTAAAAACAGATCGTCGGTAAGCTTGGATACCTCGTCGCATTTTGCCGTGATAACGGAAATATATTTTCGCCGCTTCTCCGCGGTACCGTCCATATTTGCCTCCAGCCCCTCCGCGTAGGCTCTTATGGAGGCGATAGGGGTCTTGATGTCGTGGGACAGCGTGGCTATAACGGTCTTGTTGTTTTCGGCGGCTTCCTTTTCGCAGGCTCTTGCTCTGGTTATTTCCCTGCGCATACTGTCAAACGCCCATGTGAACGCTCCGAAATAATTTGAGCGACCGAAGCTCAGCGGCAGCTCGAGATCGCCCGAGGCTATCTGCTCCGCGAAGCCCTTTAGCTTTTCAAAGGGCTTCAGCACCGCGAAATAAATATAAATAAACGCGGCGGATAAAATTACCGTATAGACGGCTCCCGATATCAGCGCGGTAAAGCCGCCCTTTTCCTCCTCGGCATCGGAGCGCAGGAGCTTTTCGAGGGCGTCGGCTTTTTCGGCTGCAAGGGCGGTATCGCCTCTTTCGACAAGCCGGCGCAGCTCGTTTACCGCCAATATCTGCTCCGTTTTGACCTCAGTGGGGTCAAGATCGGCTCCCGAAAAAAATAAAACGCCCGCAGCCAAGGCGATAAGGGCGAAAAATATCAAAAAAGCAAAAGCAAATTTTTGTTTCATAAAAACCTCTTTTTTATTCCGAAGCTTTAAGCATATATCCTACCTTAAAGACGGTTACGATAAACTTGGGCTTGGCGGGATCCTCCTCCAGCTTTTCTCTCAGCCACCTTATATGCACCGCCAGTGTCGAGGGCTCTACCTCGGAAAATGCGCCCCATACCTCCGACAGCAGCTTGTCCCTCGGCACCGCCTTGTTTATGTTCAGGCACAGGCAGGAAAGCAGGTCAAATTCCCGCAGGGAAAGAGAAACGTCCTTTCCGTCCCTGGTCACCGTTCTCGATGTGACGTTTACCTTTATATTTCCGAAGGAAACCGTCCTTTCCTCCTTGTCGGAGCCGTAGCTTCGGCGGATAAGAGCGTTTACCCTCGACAGCAGCTCTTTCATGGAGTAGGGCTTGGGGAGATAGTCGTCTCCGCCTATGTCGAAGCCCGTTATCCTGTCGGTCTCGCTTGTACGGGCGCTGGCGAAAATTATGGGGACGTCTGAGACGCGCCTTAACTCTCTGCAAAGCTTGAAGCCCGTTTCATCGGGCAGGTTGATATCGAGCAGCATAAGGTGAAACGTGCCCGAAGAAAGCAGCTCAAAGGCTTTTTTCCCGCTGTCGGCGCAGGTCACCTTGTATCCGTAGCCTTCTAACATTTCCGAAATTATAAAGGACAGGTCCTTGTCGTCGTCTACGATCAAAATATTCATTTAAAGCACTCCCTGAAACAGCATTCCCACCGTCTCCTCCACGAACATACCCCGCTCCTCCCTGTCGTTCAGGTCGAAGCCCAATATTTCCTTGGAACAGTCTCCCGCCAAAAACGCAGCTTCCATTGCCGAGGTCAGGATAAAGGCGAGTATTCGCCTCCTGCCGCTGTCCACCTTGCTTCCGATAGCAAGCCTCAAGCCGTTTTGAGTCGAAACGGAGTTGTTTTTCGGGTGATATTCCTTAAAATCGCTCAGAATAAATATTTTGGCAATGGACTTGTTTTCAAAAAAGAAATCCATTATCTGCTTCGCCTGCTCCGTAACTTGACTTACAACGTTGTTTCGGACGTTTTCGCCTCCCGACGAATAAAAGCACAGCATTATCTTGTTGACAATGCGCTGAACGCACAGCTCGATAAGCTTATCCTTGCTTTTGAAATGGTAGTTGATAAGTCCCAAGGCTACGCCGCACCTTTCGGTGATGGCGCGGGCGGTCACGGCTTTGATATCGCCCTTGTTTTCCTCTATCAGCTCGGTGGTCGCTTTTATTATGCTTTCTTTTACGTCCGACATGGCTTTAATCCCCCGTTACCCTTTCCTCAGCCGCTCTGTATAGGCGTTGAAGCTTCTGCACTCCGTTTTCCAGCCTGTAATAATGAAACACATAGGGTACTTCAAGAGCGAGAAAAAGCACGAACAGCGGCAAAAAGTAAATTTCCGACACCGTAAGACCCAAGGATATAACGGTCAGCAGAGCGAAGGTCATCGTTACTATGAGATGTACAAGCCTTTCGTGCTGAAAAAAACCGATGTTGATCCTTATGCCTTCAAGCTTTTTTTCGTTCAGCCCGCCGTTTTTTTCAAGCAGCGCCTCTGTCTGTTTTATATACGCCGTCAGTTCCTTTTTCATAGAAGTACTCCTCTTAATACTTTAATATTATTCGGCGGTTTTTATCTCCACCGAGGATATGATTATTTCCTGCACGGGGTGGCTTATCTCGTTCCCGCTAAGCTGCGCCTCGACTTCTGCCTCGCTTATTTTGTCGATAACGTCAAAGCCCGACACGGTCTGTCCGAAAACGGTGTAGCCGCCGTCAAGAGAAGGAGTTCCGCCGACCGCCTTATATTTGTCGGTTATTTCGTCGGTGCGCTCGTTCAGGGCGCGCAGATTTGAAGCGGCGGTATATTTCATTGAAGCATAGTAGTCATAGTAGGCTTGATAATACTCCTTTTCGTCGCCCTGCGCTGTCTCGAGATATCCGTTTACCTCCGATAAAAGCGAATCGAGCTGTTCGACTTGGCTCTCCAGGCTTGCCCTGTCAACGTCCGAAAAGCTTCTGTTGTTTACTATATAAAACTGGCTTCCGTTGATGCCGCCCGCGTTGGCGTAGCACAGAGCGCCGTAGAAATGGCGCATTTTAGAGTTATACTCCACGTTAAAGGAGGGATCGTCGTCCGTCGATCTTCCGTCGCCGTTGGCGGAGCCGCCCTGCATCATAAAATCCTTAACCACACGGTGAATATCTTTTCCGCTGTAATATCCGCTGTCGGCAAGCTCGATAAAATTTTGAACTCCCTCGGGCGCCGCTTCGGGGTACAGCTTGCAGGTTATCTCGCCGTAGCCCTCTATCGTAATAACGGCGTAGGTGTCTCCGCTTTTCAGAGCGGCGTCGCTGCCGTCGCTGTTTATATCCGCCGCGTTGCCCTCGAAGCCGTCGGAGACGGTTACCGTTTTGATCCCGCCGTATTCGCCGCCGCCGTTTTCGCCGCTGCACCCCGTCAGCCACAGAGAAGCGGCAAGGAGAGCGCAGCCTATCCCGATGATTTTTTTCATTTTATTATCTTCCTTTCTTTTGTCGTTTTTATTTTGAATTGTACCACCTTTTTTTGATATTGTCAACCGAAGAGACCTTTAATTTTCGGACCGACCGTATAATTTTACTCCGTCAAGACAAAATATTACTGTAAAAAGGAGGCATTGCTTCCCGAAGAAAGGACGGTATCAAAATGACCAACAAAGAATTGCTTTATATCGAGGACGCCTTGGGACATGCGCAGTATTTTCAGACCAAGTGCAGCGAAACGGCTTCTCAGATAAGAGACCCGAATCTTAAAACCTGCGTTCAGCAGATGGCGCAGAAGCATCAGCAGATATTTCAGAGCTTTTACGGATTGCTGTAAGCTTATCTGAAATCTGAAATCAAAAATCGAAAGGAAATATATAATGGACGACAAAAATTTAATGGAAAATATTTTGCTTTTGGAAAAGGGCGTATGCGACCTTTTTATGCACGGCACCATCGAATCCTCCACCGCAAACGTGCATCAGACCTTCAACACCGCGCTTAACGACGCGCTCTGCATGCAGGACAAAATTTACGATAAGATGTCGGAAAAGGGCTGGTACCCCACCGAACAGGCGGAGCAGAACAAGGTCAACACCGTGAGACAGAAATTTTCCGCGCAGTAACGCGGGAAAATGACGTATAAAGGTATTTCGACGGTAAAAAAGAGTATAATATTAGGTAGGGGATAAAGATCTCCCTAAGGCTCCACTGAAAAAACGAAACGGCTGCCGTATCGCTTTACGGCAGCCGTTTCGTTTTATTGCTATTTCTTTTCCTTTGAGGCATACAGCTTGACGATAACGGAAACGGCGATCCCGATCGCAAGAACGATAACGGGAGCCAGCCAGTCGAAAATGTCCGTTTGAGTTATGGCGGTTATGTCAAATCCGTCCTCGGTCTGCACCATCGCAAAGACGAACACAAACGCCACAACCGTCCCGATAGCCGCGGGAACGGCGGCAAATGCGCTTTTCGCACCGCTTTCGCTCATGGGTATGGGCTTTATCTGTTGTTCGGAAAGGGTAAATATTTTCCCCGCGAAGTACGCGCCCACTACCGTTATAACCGTTTCGGGAATCATATAGGCGGCGTTGTATGCCATTGAGTACCATATCCCGTCGCTTGTGGGAATGGAAACTCCCGCCCACACGGTGCAGCCTACTGCCGTATGGCATATGTAGCGCACAAGGCACGCCGCAAAGGCGCCCGCCGCAAGGCTCGCGCCCTGATCCTTTATTTTGCCCTTGAAGATGCCGCCGAGACCCATGGCGGTAAAGGCGACCGCGTAATCCAAAAGAATAATGGCTATGACCGCGCCGGCGCTTGTGCCGTAGGTGAGATTTTTCAGCCCAGTCAGCATTTGCAGCAGGCTCGCGGCAAAGCCCGTCAGCAGCCCCCATGCGGTCCCGTACCTGTAAGCGATGACGATCACGGGCAGCATACCGAATACCGTGACCGAGCCGCCGAAGGGCATATCGATAATTTTCAGAAGGCTTAAAATAAAGCCCAGCGCCAGCATTATGGCGGATTCGGTAAGTCTCAGCGTTTTGTTGTTCATTTTCATTTCATCCTTTCTTTATTGAGCAGGAAAAAAATGACCCCCGCGCTTTATTATGCGCAGGGGGTGAGGTATTGCTACAAATCTATTCTCCCTACGTCGGCATTATCCGAATCAGGTCAATAGGTCGAAACGTCAATCCGTTTCCTCTCAGCCGAAATATCAGCTCCCTGCTAATTTGTCGGCAAAAAGCTGCCGACAACATCAATTATAGCACTCCAAGCAAAAAATGTCAACAAATTTTTAAAAAATTGTCACAAAACCATTGACAAAGGTAAATTTTAGTGATATAATCAGTATCAAGATAGAGTATGGTAAGACTGGGTTTGCAACTCGGTCTTAACGTTTGTTTAAAGACTTTTTGAAATATCCGAGATGGGTTCGGCGAACGGAGAATTGTAATGGCTAAGGAAAAGGGCGGCAAAAAAGCGCTTGCTCCCAAAATCGAAGAAGAAGCCTTGAAGCTGGCAAAGCCCTTGGTGGAAAAGGCGGGCTGTACGCTGTGGGACGTCTGCTTTGAAAAGGAAGGCGCCATGTGGTACTTGAGAGTGCTTTTCGACAGCGAGAGCGGCGTGGACAGCGATCGGTGCGAGGAAATATCCAAGCCGATAGATCGGCTTTTCGATAAGCAGAGCTTTATAGAACAGGTCGATATTCTTGAGATAGGCACTCCGGGCGTGTACAGAAAATTAAGAAAACCCGAGCATTTTAACGCCGCCTTGGGTCAGCGGGTCAGCGCGCAGATCAAAACGGACGGCGCGGAAAGCTATAAGACGGGTATTCTTGAGGCTTACAGCAAAGAAGAGGGCTTGATCGTCATCGACGGCGAAAGCATAAGGCTTTCAAAGTGCGTAAAGGTGAATCTTGAGCCCGAGGAGCTGACGGAGCTCGAGGAATACGGTGAAGAGGAGTACGGCAGCGCGTGCGGGGATACTGACGGCTGCGCAGACGAAGACGAAAACGAAGACGGCGGAGAAGAGTAAAAAAACCGCCCTTGAAAAATAATAAAAGCCGAAATTCACAGGAGGAATGCTGCAATGGCTGCCAATGAAAAAAATGTGAGCTTTTACGAGGCTCTGAAGATGCTCGCGGAGGAAAAGGGAATCGAGCCCGAGCTGCTTATCGAAAAAATAGAGACCGCCGTGGGAATAGCCGTAAAAAAAGAATATCCCAGATGCGAGAACGTTAAATATACGATAAACGAAAAAACAGGCGCGTTAGAGGTAGCCTTGCTTAAGGAGATCGTTGAGGACGTGGAGGACGACGCGAATCAGATACTTCTCGAGGCTGCAAAAAAATACAGCAAGCGATACAAGGTCGGAGATACCTGCGTTATCCCTCTCGACACCATGCGCTTCGGAAGGATCGCGGCGCAGACGGCGAAGCAGGTCATGAAGCAAGGTATCAAGGACGTGGAGCGCAGCAAGCTCGTGGAGCAGTGGGGCGAGCTCCAGAACGAAGCCGTCTCGGTAAAGGTGTTAAAGGTCGAGCCTGCTACGGGCAACGCCTCCGTTGAGATAAAGGGCAACGAGGCAACGCTGTTCAGAAGCGATCAGCTTGCGGGAGACGAGCTTCACGAGGGCGATATGATAAAGGTGTTCGTAAGCGGCGCATCGCCCGCCGACCGCAGACCGATGCTGAGGATAAGCAGGACCAGCCGAGACCTTATAAAAAGACTGTTCGAGCAGGAGGTGCCCGAAATATACGAGGGCATAGTCGAGATAAGATCCATAAGCCGCGAGCCGGGACAGCGCAGCAAAATGGCGGTGGCAAGCAACGACCCGAACGTGGACCCGCTGGGGGCATGCATCGGACCGCAGAGAAGCAGAATATCGAAGATATGCGACGAGCTTTGCGGAGAAAAGATCGACATAGTTATATACAGCGAGGACCCTCGCGAATTTATAAAGCAGGCGCTTAAGCCCGCGGACGTTATAAGCGTTGATATACCCGACGAGGAGGTCAAGTCGTGCACCGTGCTTGTTCCCGATAACCAGCTTTCGCTGGCGATAGGAAACAAGGGTCAGAACGCCAAGCTGGCGGCAAAGCTTACGGGCTATAAGATCGACATCAAGCCCGAGAGCGGATTTTTCGAGGGCTGATATACAGCCGCTTACGGTAATTCAGAATAAAGGAAAGGTTGTTTCGTGGGAAAGGTTGAACCGCTGAGGAAATGTCTCGGCTGCGATGAAATGATCGGCAAAAAGGGACTGCTTCGGATAGTGAAAAGCAAGGAGGGAGATATTTCCCTCGACCTTACGGGAAAAAAGAACGGAAGAGGCGCGTATATTTGCAGGTCCTCCGAATGCTTTCTCAAGGCAAGGAAGAAAAAATCGCTGGAGCGTTCCCTTAAATGCCGTATACCCGACGAGGTGTATTTGCGGCTGGAACAGGAAATAGAGACTGCGGAGGAGGAAAAGGCGTGAATCTTTCAACTCTCGGTCTGATGAAAAAAACAGGCTGTCTTATCGTGGGCTTCGACGCCGTTAAAAGGGAGATCGAGGACCCAACGTCAAAAATCGCGGGCGTGGCGCTTTCAAGCGACTTGTCGGCGAAAAGCAGAAAAGAGGTCTTGTTTTTAAGAGACAAGTACCGTCCTCAAATGAACGTTGTGACCCTTGACGCGGATATGAAGCAGATCGAGGGCGTTATAGGAAAAAAAACGGGCATTGCGGCAATTACGGACGAGGGCTTTTGGAGATCGGTCTCGGAGAGCTGTCGGTCGGTTCGGCGGCATGGCTCATGAATGTTTTATGTTATTTAAAATAAGTCGGCGTGCTTTGTTACAGAACAAACAACTCGGCTATTACCTTATGATCTTGGGGGAAATTGAATGGAAACCAATTCTAAAGCAAAAATCAGAGATTTCGCAAAGGACCTGAACGTATCGCCTAACGAGGCTATCGAGGTGGTATCCAATTACTTGGGCGTAGAGAAAAAAGTGGGCGCAAGCTTTGTCGGAGAGGAGCTTGACGTGGTGCTTGAAAAGCTTACGCAGGAGAATCAGGTAGAAAGCTTCGACGAATATTTTGCGGAGGGCGAAAGAGTGCGCCGCGAAGCAAAGGAAAAGGCCGAACGTGAAAAGAGGGAAGCCGAGGAGGCGAAGCAGGCGGAGGAAAAGAGAAAAGCCGAGGAGGCTGCCGCCGAAGCCAAAAAGGCAGAGGAAGCAAGAAAAGCCGAGGAGGCACGCAAAGCCGAGGAAGCAAGAAAAGCGGAGGAGGCTAAAAAAGCCGAGGAACGCAAAAAAGCGGAGGAGCAGAAAAAATCAGAGCACAAGCCCTCCGAAAAGTCTCAGAAGCCCGCCGCCGAAAAATCGGGCGGAGCCAATTCTCCGAAGCAGACTCAGACAAATCAGCCTAAGTCAAACGTCGGCTCCGGTCAGTCCAAGTCGGCTCAGAATAAGCAGAACGGCGGCAGCCGCCCCAAAAACGAAAGCCGCGAAGCCGAACGCAGCAGGATAACTCCCCGACAGCCTGCCGCCAAGGTAGATATCTCCACCATAAAGACCAACGAGCCGCCCATTGCCAAGAAAAAGGAAAAGCAGGGCAGCGTTCAGCAGAGAGGCGAGCAGGTCACCAAGCACGTTGACACCCGCGGCAGCTATGTCGATTTGGATAAGTACAACGAAAAGTACGAGTCCATAGCTCAGAGCAGCTCAAAAAAGGGCAGCGAGTTCGCGGGAAGAAAGCAGAAGATCAGCCAGAAGAGCCAGCAAAAGCGCGGTCAGTACGGTAAAAACACACGCGAGACCGAGGCTCAGAAGCTTAAGAGGCTGGAGCTTGAAAGAGCGAGAAAGCAGCAGCTTAAGGTCATGATACCCGACGAGATCGTTGTGAGCGAGCTTGCTTCAAGATTAAAGGTCACGGCTGCCGAGGTCATAAAAAGACTTATGCAGCTCGGCGAGATGTGCACGATAAATCAGGTGATCGATTTTGATACCGCCGCTCTTGTGGCGGAGGAATTGGGCGCAAAGGTCGAAAAAGAGGTCATCGTTACCATTGAGGAAAGACTTTTCGACGAGGAGGAGGACAACAGCGAGGACTTGACCGCAAGGAGCCCCGTTGTAGTCGTTATGGGTCACGTAGACCACGGCAAGACCTCTATCCTCGATTATATAAGAAACGCTCACGTCGCCGCGGGAGAAGCGGGCGGCATTACTCAGCATATCGGCGCGTACCGCGTCACCGTTGACGGCAGGGACATAACGTTTTTGGACACGCCGGGTCATGAGGCGTTTACCGCCATGCGCGCAAGAGGCGCACAGATAACCGATATCGCCATACTTGTCGTGGCGGCGGACGACGGCATTATGCCGCAGACGGTAGAAGCGATACATCACGCAAAGGACGCGGGAGTAAGCATAATCGTGGCTATCAACAAAATGGATAAGCCCGGCGCCAATCCCGAAAAGATAAAGCAGACACTCACCGAGTACGAGCTGGTGTGCGAGGAGTGGGGCGGAGACGTTATCTGCGTTCCCGTATCCGCAAAAACGGGCGAGGGCATGGACACGCTGCTTGAAATGGTCAACCTTACTGCGGACGTTATGGAGCTTAAGGCAAATCCCAACAGGCTCGCAAAGGGCGCGGTCATCGAGGCAAGACTGGATAAGGGCAGAGGACCTATCGCCACACTGCTTGTACAGAACGGCACTCTTCATTCGGGAGACGTGATCATTGCTGGCACCGCGGTAGGACACGTGCGCGTTATGCGGGACGATACGGGACGCTCCATAAAGGAAGCGGGTCCCAGCGTTCCCGTTGAAATAATGGGCTTGGGTGAGGTCCCCTCGGCGGGCGACAGCTTCGCGGTGGTCGAGGACGAAAAGTTAGCGAGAGAATTGGTCCAGAAGCGCAAGTTCGAGGAGAAGGAAGCTCAGTTCAATCTTTATCAGAAGGTAACTCTCGACAATCTGTTCGCGCAGATCGAGGAGGGCGAGATGAAGGAGCTTAGGCTTATCGTCAAGGCGGACGTGCAGGGCTCGGCGGAAGCTGTCAAGCAGTCGCTGGAGAAGCTTTCCAACAGCGAGGTCAGAGTAAGAGTTATTCACGGCGCGGTGGGCGCGGTAAGCGAAAGCGACGTAATGTTAGCCAGCGCTTCAAACGCCATTATAATCGGCTTCAATGTAAGACCCAATCCCGCCGCACAGGAGAACGCCAAGCGCGACGGAGTCGATCTGAGGCTTTACAGGATCATCTATGACGCCATAGAGGAGATCGAAACGGCAATGAAGGGCATGCTTGCGCCTAAGTACAGAGAAATTATGCTGGGCAAGGCGGAGGTAAGAATGACCTATAGGATCACAGGCGTGGGACCTGTTGCGGGCTGCTATGTTACCGACGGAAAGCTGCAGCGCAGTTGTATGATAAGAGTTGTGCGCGACGGTATTATTGTTGCCGACGACAAGATCGCGGGGCTTAAGCGCTTCAAGGACGATGCCAAGGAGGTGCCGCAGGGCTTCGAGTGCGGAGTTTCTCTTGAGAAATTCGGCGATATAAAGGAGGGCGATGTATTTGAATGTTACTACATGGAGGAATACAGGGATTAGGATTTCTCCTTGGGTGCATTGACATTCGCCGATAAAGAAAAGGCGGCTGTCGCATAGCTTTGGCGGCAGCCTTTGTTTTTGAAAAACAAAAAAGTATATGCGTTTACTTTATGCGCATTTTATTATAAAGAAATGCTGCACGCCTTTTACGGAAGCGTAAACGAAAGGAATGATCGCATAAATGGCAAATCACAATATCGCGCGCCTTACGGAGGACGTAAAGCGCGAAATCTCCACCGCCATGACCCAGCTTAAAGACAAGCACATAGCCAACGGGCTGATAACCGTTACCGACGTGGAAATAACCAACGATCTCAGCTACTGTAAGGTGTACGTAAGCGCGCTGGGCGGCGGCGAAAAAACCGAAGAAGCGGTAGCCGTTCTTCAAAGGGCGGAGGGCTTTTTCAAAAAAAGAATAAACGCAAGGATAAAAATGCGCAAAATGCCCGAGATAACCTTTATGGCAGACAGATCTCTCGATTATTACGAAAAGATCAACAGCATAATAACGCAGCTTCCGCCGACAAAAGGCGAGACGGAGGAAGAGAAGGAGCAATGAGCCGAAAAACGGCGGTCTTTTTTGGATAAACGAAAGGATAAAGCATGAATAAAGCGACAAACATTACCTTGGAACAGGCGGCGGAATACCTGCTGAATAACGATAATTTCCTCATTCTCTCCCACGCCAACCCCGACGGGGACACGGAGGGCTGCGCTCACGCGCTTTGCGGCGCGCTCCAAAGATTGGGGAAAAAGGCGCGGACCGCCTGCGCGGACCCCTTGTCGGAAAGATTTTCGTATATGAGGGAAGCTGTTGAGGAGCAGGATTTTGAGGAAAAGACGGTCATTTCGGTGGACGTTGCCGATAAATCGCTGCTGGGCGATTTGGAGAAAGCATACGGCGACAGGGTGGATCTGGCGATAGATCACCATATTTCTCACCGTCCCTTTGCGGAAAGGATATATGTTGACGATACCGCGGCTGCCGCCTGCGAGATAATTTACGATTTGCTGGGGCTTCTCGGGAGCGGCACGCTGGACGAAAAAACGGCAAAGTGTCTGTACACGGGCATAGCCACCGATACGGGCTGCTTTAAATTCGGAAACACCACGAGAGTAACTCACGAAAAAGCGGGAAAGCTTATGGAGTACGGATTTGACGCTGCTCCGCTGAATTACCTCCTTTTTGATATGAAGACCAAGGAAAGAATAAGGCTCGAACGGTACGTTTTTGAGAACCTTGAGTTTTTCGCCGAGGACAAGGGCGCGGTGATCGCCTTGTCCAAGGAGATATTGGACAGCGTGGACGTTGAGGACGTTAACGGTATATCGGCTCTTCCGCGGCAAATACAGGGCGTGGAGGTAGGCGTAGTCCTTAAGCAGAAAAAAGAGGGCTGGAAAGCATCTCTTCGGTCCAACAGCGTCAACGTTCAGGAAATATGCGGCTTGTTCGGCGGCGGCGGACATATAAGAGCGGCGGGCTGTACGTTTTATACCGATGATGTGAATGAAGCCAAGGAAAAAATAAAGTCGGCGGTAATAGAGGCTGTCAGCAGAAGCTGATCCCAAAGGGAAAGGACTGTCGTAACGGTTATGAACGGAATAATCTGTATTTACAAGGAAAAAGGAATGACCTCCTTTGACGTGGTGGCGGCGGTGCGCCGTATATACAAAACCAAAAGAGTGGGGCACGGCGGCACCTTAGACCCTATGGCGGAGGGTGTTTTGCCTGTGTTCGTAGGCAGCGCCACCAAGGCGGCGGATTTCTGCCCCGACGATACCAAGCAGTATTTGGCGGGCTTTCAGTTCGGCATCACCACGGATACGCAGGACATAACGGGAAAGGTACTCAGCACCTGCGACGATTACGTGAGCCGCAACAAGATGCCCATGGTGGAACGGGTGTTTTCGGGGGAGCAGCTCCAGACCCCGCCAATGTATTCCGCGGTAAGGGTCAACGGTCAAAGGCTGTACGATCTGGCGAGAAAGGGCGAGGTGGTTGACCGTAAGCCCCGCAGGATCACGATTTATGAAATAAAAATAACAAATTACGGATATAATTGCGGCGAGATGTCGGTCACCTGTTCAAAGGGTACGTACATACGCACTTTAATACACGATATAGGACAAAAGTTAGGCACGGGCGCGGTCATGACAAGCCTTGTACGCACCAAGTCGGGAGTGTTCAAGCTTGAGGACTGTCACAGGCTTTCCGAGCTGGAGGGAAAAACGGAGCAGGAGCTTGAAGAGCTTCTAATGCCGCTCGAAAAGCTGTACGGACAGCTCCCCAAGGCTCATCTCGACCCGCAGCAGACCAAGCTTTTCAGAAACGGCGCGGAGCTTGACGCCGACAGAATACGTTTTGATACCATCTATGACAAAGGATATTATATTGAGGGCTCGGACGGAGTTTTTTTAGGGCTCGGAAAAATCGGAGAAAATCACCAATTGGAGGTAATGCGCCGCTTTAATACCGAAGCTGCAGAGGCGATAGCTCGGGCGGCAAAGGAGCAAAGCTATACTCCGCCGCCTCCCGTTTCCGAGGCGGAAATAAGCCGCGAGGTGCCTTTCGTTCCCAAGCCGAAAAAGCCCAAGGATGGTTCGGACGAGGCAGAGAAAAAGGAAAAGCAGGAGGACGATATTCC
>JAMPHV010000008.1:0-30114 GCA_023663265.1 Bacteroides sp. | reverse complement strand
CGAGGAGACCTCGGTGGAGGAAGACGAAGCGTTTAGAGAGATGAACGCCCTGCTTAAGGAGCAGCAAGAGGAGCAGACGGAGGAGGCTCCCTCAGAGGAGCCCGAAACGGCGGCGGAACTGCCGACCGAACAGTCGGAAAACGAAGCCGATACCGTTGAACAGCATGAGCAGCTTGAACCGCTTGAACAGAGCGAGCTTCTCAGCGGGCAGGAGACAGACGGGGAGGCTAAGGAAGCCGTACCCGAGGAGACCTCGGTGGAGGAAGACGAAGCGTTTAGAGAGATGAACGCCCTGCTTGACGGGCAGGAAGAGGAAAATACCGAGGGGTCCACTATTGACGAGGATTATCTTGCTTATCTTGAAAAAGCGCTTGACTTTTCGGACGAATAATACTACTTCAAATCATCTTGCAGACAAAATTTTACAGGGTCTGCAAGATGCTTGTGAAGTACACCCTAAACAATAATTTTCGATCGACAGCAAATAATGTCTGTACTTTGATCGAAAATTAGTATAAACACATCACGCAGGAAAGGAATGACAGCATATGACCGATATAACCGCCAAGGGCTGTAAAAACGGAAAAAGCGCGGTTGCGCTCGGTTTTTTCGACGGGCTGCACTTAGGGCATATCGAGGTGATCAAGCAAGCGCTGCTTCGTACCGATCTGCTGTCGGTAGTGTTTACCTTTAACGATAAGACCATGCTCCCCAAATTTAAGGAGCGTGAAAATATAATCGCCTATGATCTAAAGCTGGAGCTGCTGTCAAGAATAGGCGCGGATCACATTTTCGCGCCCGATTTCGCGGATATGCGCGATCTGTCCGCGGAGGAATTTGCGGAAAAAATATTGGTCGAAAAGCTGAACGCGGGCTTTGTCGCCTGCGGATATGATTTTCGCTTCGCAAAGGGCGGAGCCGCAACTGCCGAGCAGCTTGCGGAAATATGCAGGGGAAAGGGCATAGAAGTATGCGTTGTCCCCGCCGTCACCTACGAGGGCGAGCCTATCAGCGCCACCGCCATCAGAGCGCTTATAAGAGACGGCAACGTGGAAAAAGCCAACAAGCTTTTGGGCTATGAGCTTACCTACGTGCTTGAGGTGCGGAAGGGAAAGAAAAACGGCAGAAAAATGGGCTTTCCCACTATAAACCAGCTTATTCCCGAGGGAATGATCGTGCCGAAAAGAGGCGTTTATAAAAGCTGGACGCAGGTAAGAAACAGAAACTATCCCTCTATAACCAATATCGGCTTAAAGCCCACCATTGCGCTTGACAGCGGAGAGGACAGAGTTACCGAAATGGAAACGCACATCATAGGCTACAGCGGAGACCTTTACGGTCTGAGGACGAGGGTTGTGCTCCGCGAATATATGCGGGAGGAAAGAAAATTCGACAGCATGGAGGAGCTGCGTCTACAGCTCGAAAAGGACAAGGAAAGAGCGGTCAAAAAAAATTAAACAATATATTAGAAAACATCTCGGAAATCGTCACCTTGTTTTCACCGAAGGGTGATACTATAGTAAATATAAATCGTCTTTCAAAGGAAAGGAACTTTTAAGAAAATGATAGAGGTAAACGATCTTACCAAGCAATACGGAAGCAAGTTAGCGGTAAAAAATATCTCTTTTTCCGTTAACGAGGGGGAAATATTGGGCTTTCTCGGACCCAACGGCGCGGGAAAATCCACCACCATGAATATGCTTACGGGCTATATTTCCTCCACCTCGGGTACTGCTAAGATAAACGGAATAGACATTCTTGAGGACCCTATCGCGGCGAAAAAATGCATAGGGTATCTTCCCGAAAAACCGCCCGTGTACGGAGATATGACGGTAAAGGAATATCTTAACTTTGTTTATAAGCTGAAAAAAAGCAAGCTGCCAAAGGAAAGTCACCTTGCGGAAATATGCGAGTTAGTCAAGATAACGGACGTGAAAAACAGGCTTATAAGAAATCTTTCCAAGGGATACCAGCAGCGCGTAGGCTTTGCGCAGGCGCTGGTGGGAAATCCCGGAGTGCTCATACTGGACGAGCCCACGGTGGGACTTGACCCGAAGCAGATAATTGAAATAAGAACGCTTATAAAAAGGCTGGGCAAGCACCATACCGTTATTTTGTCCTCCCATATCCTGCCCGAGGTGCAGGCGGTGTGCGACAGGATCGTGGTTATCAGCAGCGGCAGCATTGTCGCCAACGATACCACCGATTCGCTGGCGAAAAACCTTTCCTCAGACCATAAGCTGGTTATCAGAACGGAGGGAAACGCGGAGGAGATAAAAAAGCTGCTGTCTTCGATCCAAGGAATGGACAGGGTAATAATAAACAGAGAGGCGGAGCCGGGGGTATACGAGTTTTTCTTGGAGGCGCAGCAGGATAAGGACATACGCAGAGACGTATCCAAAAAGCTGTCCTCGAGAAATTATCCCATACTTATGATGAAGTCCAACGAGCTGACGCTTGAGGAGATATTCCTTAAGCTTACAACGGGGGACAATTACGGCGGTCTGGAAAAATACGAGCGGACCTTGGACAACAGGGAAAAGGAAAAGTAGCCTCGGATAACAACAAACGTGTTTTTCCTTGTTGAACCGTTTTGCGAGCGGCTGTGCCAAAAGTCGGTCAACCGCAGCTTTTTTCAAGAAAGGTGGATCATAAAAAATGCTTGCCATAATGAAGCGTGAGCTCTTGTCATATTTTACATCGCCGCTGGGCTATGTTTTTATAGCGGTGTTTTACCTGTTTTCGGGAGTGTTTCTGTTCTTGTTTACCTTGACCTCCCAATCGACCGATATGTCTTATGTTTATACGGGAATGTTTTTCGTAATGCTGATAATGATACCTATCCTCACCATGCGGCTTATGGCGGAGGAAAACAAGCAGAAAACGGATCAGCTTCTTTTGACCTCGCCCGTAAGCCTTACGAGACTTGTTTTGGGCAAATTTCTTTCGGCGTTTGTTATACTTCTTATCTGTATGCTTATATTTCTGATTTACGGCATAGTGCTGAGCTGCTTTGCCTCGGTAAACTGGGCAATTATCCTCGGAAATATCGTCGGAATGATGCTTTTGGGCTCGCTCTGCATATCCGCGGGCTTGTTTGTTTCCACCCTTACCGAAAATCAGATGATCGCGGCGGTGGGCAGCATAGGCTTAAATATAGCCTTTATCCTTATTGATTCCTTTGCTTCGGTGATGCCCACCAAGCTTTTGCAGGATATTTTTTACTCCCTGTCGTTTTTCAGCAGATACAACGAGTTTACAATAGGCATTTTCAGCCTTTCCAATATTTTCTTTTTCGCAAGCGTTGCCTTTATCTTTTTGTTTTTGACGGTAAGAGTGCTTGAAAGACGCAGATGGGCATAGTTAGAATATGAAAGGAACAGCGATAAAATGAGCAAAAAAGATATGGATATAAATAAAGAGGCTTCGACTGCTGAGGAGGAAAAGGATATTCCGAGGGAAGAGAGCTCCCCCGAGCCGACCGCTCCCGAAAAGGCGGAGAAGGTCGGAGAAAACGGCGTCTCGGAGAATAAAAAGGAAGCGTCCCCCGAAAAGCCCGCAAAGAAAAAGCCCTCGGGCGGAAAAGGAAAACGCTTGAAGCACGGCGCGCTCTCCGTTGTGTTTACCGTGATATTTGTAACGGCGGTCGTTCTCGTAAATATTATATTCAGTATGGTTTTGGACAGGTTCGACATTTCCGCCGACCTTACCGACAACTCAATGTATTCCATTGACGGCACGACGGCGGATTACGTGGCGGGTATCGAAAGCAATGTCACCATAACCGTTACCGCCGAGGAAGCGGATTTTGAAAACGCGGGAGCCTATTATAAGCAGGTCAGCGAGATAGTCAAGACCTTCGCCGCCTCAAGCTCCAAAATAACAGCCCGATATCTTGACCTGGATTCCAATCCCGCCTTTTATTCAAATTACGGCGCGACGCTTTCCGCAGGCTCGATAATAGTGGAATCGGAGAAAACGGGCAGAAACACGATCGTTGCGCCAAGCGACTATCTGTCGCCCAAATACAGCTTCAACGGCAATGAGATAACCGCCGAGGATTACAGCATGTACTATCAGCTGGGCTACGGTTCAATGGGACTGCTCACCATAGAATATTACGCGGCAGCCGAAAGGTGCCTTTTGTCGGGGATCATGAACGTTACCGACGAACGCCCCGTAAGGGTGGCTGTTCTTACCGAGGATTACGGCGCCTCCTCCCCCTCGGCGCTGGTAAATATGCTGGAGGCTAACGCTTATGTGGTGGAGGAAATGAAGATATCCTCCGTTCAGACAATCGACTCGGATATCGACTTTGTGATCCTGTTTGCTCCTATCTACGATTTGAGCAACGACGATCTGAATAAAATAGATATGTGGCTGGACAACGGCGGCAGGTACGACAAAAACCTGTTTTATGCCGCAGCCTCGACTGTTGACGAGCTCCCAAATCTTAACGCCTATTTAAGGGAGTGGGGAATTTCCTTGGGAACGGGCTATGTGTTCCAGACCAACGATTACGCCTATAACGGCGCAAACACCTATCAGACCCTTTCTCTTGCGGAGGGCGTCTACAGCGAGGGAGTGGACAGCATTACCAAGCAGACCCAGGGAGATCGGCTAAAGCCTATCGAGCTGCTCTTCGACGAATACTCGATCTATGAGACCGAGGCGATCGTTTCCTCCTTCGGCGGCTCCGTTATCGCTCCCTTTGACGGATTGGACGATTTTAATCCAGCCTCTGCGGAGCAGTCCGGCTCCTTCCCCGTAGTCGCAAGCTCGACAAAAACCTATTACGAGGGCGTAGAGCCTCATCAGAGCCGCATTTACGTGGCGAGCGGGCATTACATTACGGACCGCATATTTATGGAGGCGGTTTATCTTAACAACTCGGATATATTTCTGAACATCTTCAACTACGCCAGCGGAAAGGATAAGGTAGAGATATCGGTTTCTCCCAAATCCTTTTCGGTGCCCACCTTTGAGATCACCGCTTCGCAGATGCAGGCGATAACCGTCGTTTTTGCCGTTGTGGTGCCGCTGGCGGTTACAGCGGCGGGCATAGCTGTGATAGTGCGCCGCAAGAGAAGATGATCCAAAAGGAGAACGATAAATATAAATGAAAATAAATACAAGCAGTAAAAACTTTCGTATAATACTGTTTTCGGTCGTCGGACTGATAGTTTTGGGGGCAGTGGTATTGCTGCTGACGGTCACCGCTCCCGACAGCGGCGAAGAGGAGAACACTGCCGTATCTTCAACCACCGAGGACCCCGCTTTGGTGCTCCAGCCCGAGGATATGGGCGATATAGCGAGTATTCATATCGAAAACAGCAAGGGCAGCTTTACCGTAAAGCCCGTCAACAGTGAAAACGGCGAAAAAAACTGGGCGGTCGAGGGAATGGAGGATATCGACGAGAGGCTTTGGGTGCAAAGCAGCTTTGAAAGCCTTGTCGGGACCCTTACGGATATGACCGCGCGCTCGGTAATAGAGGAAGCTCCCGATGATTTGGAGCAGTACGGCTTGACCGAGCCGCAGGCAAGGGCCGAGGTGAATTACGAAAACGGCGGCACCTTTACCATACTTATCGGCGGCAATGTTGTCAGCGGCTCCGCCAATTATGTCAAGACCCTTGACAGCGATACCGTGTATTCCTATTACACATATAACTTAAGCGGAATTACGGGAGGCGAGCCTATGTCGTTTATAAACACGACGGTAATGCCCTCCTATGATTCCTCGAACGCTCCCGAAATAAAGAAAATAACCGTGACACGAAAGGACCTTGACGCGCCTATCGTGCTTGAAGCGCTCCCCGAAGCGCCCGAGGACAGCATACAGGTTTACGCCTATGCCTTTACCTCTCCCTATGACGTGTATCTTGACCTTACCGAGGGCAACAGCTATATAAACGCTATGTTCACGCTCAGCGCCGATAAGGCGGTATATGTGGACCCCACCGAGGCTCAGATGGCTGAAACGGGTCTCGACGATCCCTTCTGCGAGGTGGATATGCTGGCGGGGGACAGCGTTTACAGGCTTTATATCGGAAGCTCCGTTACCGAGGAGGTAACGGACGAGGAATCGGGCGTGACGACTGCCGAGCTTGCGGGCTTTTACGCTATGAGCAATCAGGTAAAGGACGTAATTTACTATTTCAGTGCGGACAAAATGATCTGGGCGACCATGGAGCCCACCCGCTATATGTCCAAGCTGTTTTTGATGCCGTATATTTACGATTTGAACACCGTTTCCTATCGGGATTCCGACTGTGAGTTTTCCCTTACGGTGGAGGGCGGAGCCGACGACGGGAGGGTGATCCTCAACGGCGAGGAAAGCGATATAGACAGGTTCAAGACCTTTTACCAGTATCTTGTAAGCTGCCGCGGCGAGGAGATATATACCGACGAAGCCAAGGGCGATTTTATAGCCGAATTTTCCTACACCTACGACGACGGCAGAGACCCCGACAGCGTGGCGCTTTACGGTTCCAACGACCGAAAGGTCGTAATAGAGGTAAACGGAAAGAATATATTTAAGACCAAGTGGAATTACGGCACACGGCTAAAGGAAAACGCCAAGGCTTATCTGAACGGCGAAGAGGTAATTCTAAATTATTGATAAATCAAGAAAAAAGGAGAAAAAACAATGGCAGAGCAGAAATTCTTCACCTACAAGGGCTTGCCCCTGGTGCGAAAGGGAAAACAGATCTATTACGGCAATATGAGCGATGAAACGGTGACCACGCTGCAAATAATGTCTACGAGGAACATTAACGGCTTAGAGGTAGCGGACAGGGTCAAGGTGTGGCTTATGCTTACCAAAACGGACGGCGTTGACGCCAGCGAGGTAATGAAAAAGTCCTGCGAAAGAACGGGGCTTTACGAGGCTCTCGACGTTGCGTATATTTGGCTGGAAAGAGATAAGCAGGGAGCTTGATCTATATAACGACAATAACCGTTAAAAATCGTTGAAGCCGATTTTTAACGGTTATTGTTATTGTTTACTTTTTTCTCCACTTCATTGAAATATCAAAGGCTTTTACACTGTGTGTAAGCGCTCCGAGGCTTATAATGTCCACGCCCGTTTCGGCGACCTCTCTTATGTTTTCCAAGGTGACGTTTCCGCTGGCTTCAAGCTTTGCCCGTCCGTCGGTCAGTTCAACCGCGCTTTTCATTTTCTCGCAGCTCATATTGTCCAGCATTATAACATCGACGCCGCAGTCCAACGCCTCTTTTACGTCCTCGAGAGTGCGCGCTTCCACCTCTATTTTAAGCATATGCCCCGCTTTCTCTTGAAGAGCGCGCACCGCGGCGGTGATCCCGCCGTAGGCGTCGATGTGGTTGTCCTTTAGCATTGCGGCGTCGGTAAGGTTATATCGGTGATTTTTTCCGCCGCCCGCGGCTACCGCGTATTTTTGCAGAGGGCGCAGACCAGGGAGAGTTTTTCTTGTATCGGTAACCGAAGCCCTTGTACCCTCGATAAGGTCGGCGCATTTTCTCGTATAGGTGGCTATCCCGCTCATATGCTGGATAATATTGAGCGAGGTGCGCTCCGCCTTGAGCATGGCGGCGGTATTACCCTTAAATTCGGCTATTACGTCGCCCTTTTTTACCCTGTCGCCGTCCTTGAAGAGCAGCTTTATTTCCGTATTTTTATCAAGCAGCTCAAACACTCTCGACGCTATCTCAACTCCCGCTAAAACGCCGCTGTCCTTCGCCAAATAATAGGCTTCGGAAACGTCGTTTTCGGGAATAAGGAAATCGGTGGTGCTGTCTATATAGTTGATGTCCTCGGCGAGGGCGGTTTTTATGATGTCGTCGATGTAGAATTGAGGTAATTTCATGTGCTGTATCCCTTTCGCTTTGTTTTATTTTCTTGAGTTTAAAGCTTTTTTCAGATCGCTGCGCCAATCGTAATTATCAAGCGAGGTCACGGTTTCCCAGACCTTCACGATATCACTGTCCAACAAAACCTTTATTTCAGCTATAGCCATTATTCCTCCGCCTGTCCCTTTCCTCTGTCCAAAACCTCACCGAGGATAATATAAGCCACCGTCGCCACCGATTTTGCTTCGATATAATCGGGGGTCAAGGCGTAATTGCCCTTATCGAGCATTTCTTTTATTTCACGGACGCGCTTCAGCCCTTTTTCGGCTTCCGCGTAGTTGGGGGTCACGAAATAAGCCTTTTGCATAATATGGCGTATCTCGGTGCGAAGCCCCGAGGGCAAGGCTTCGCCCTCGGGAGCGCGGAAGCTGCCCTCTTCAAGGGAATAGTCCTTTTCGGCGGGAGTGGTCAGATTTATCTGCTCCGCAATGAGCCGACTGAAAACAAGCGCCTCCAAAAGGGAGTTTGAGGCAAGTCGATTCATGCCGTGAACTCCCGTGTGGGCACATTCGCCCGCCGCGTACAAGCCCTTTACGGTGGTGGCTCCGTTGCCGTCAACGTCGATGCCGCCCATTAAATAATGCTGACAGGGATAAATGGGGATAGGTCCCTTAGTCATATCGAAGCCCTTTTCAAGCACGCGCTTGTATATCATAGGGAAACGGTTTCTTACAAATTCGGGGTCCTTATGGGAAATATCCAGCCAAAACTCGTCGCTTCCCACGGCTTCCTGCTCCTGCATCATACACCTTGAGACCACGTCGCGGGGAGCCAGCTCCTTGCGTTCGGGCTCGTATTTGTGCATAAATCTTTCCTTATTGGCGTTGAGCAGATACGCTCCCTCTCCCCTCACCGCCTCGGAAACCAAAAAGCACTCTCGGTTTTTTCTGTCGGCAAAGGCGGTGGGGTGAAATTGAACATAGCTTAAATGCTTTATCCTTGCGCCCAAATTATAGGCGAACTGTATGCCGTCGCCCGTAGCGATCGCGGAATTTGTTGTAAAATCGTAAACTCTTCCTATTCCGCCTGTTGCCAAAACCACTGCTTTTGTGGTATAATAATGATGCTTGCTTTCCTTGAAAATATCGAGGCGAAATTCCTCGCCCTCCTTTTCCAGTCCCAAAAGGTGAGAATTTTCCATTATAGTAAGGTTTTTCAGCTTGATGACTTGATCGATAAGGGCGGTGACTATCTCAAAGCCCGTGCTGTCCTTATGGTGGGCAATGCGGTGGCGTGAATGTCCGCCCTCCAGGGTCAGATTTACCGAGCCGTCGGGATTGCGGTCAAAGTCCACTCCGTACTTTATCAGATTTTTAACGTCGGTGGGACCCTGCTCCACAAGTATTTTCAGATTGTTCATATCGTTTTTGTAGCCGCCCGCTATAAGGGTATCCTTGATATGCAGCGAATAATCGTCGTCCTTGGGGTTCATTACCGCCGCTACGCCGCCCTGAGCCAGCGCCGAATTGCACAGGGTTATTTCCTTTTTGGATATCATAAGTATTTTCAGCGCGCGGTTAAGGTTTAAAGCGCAGTACAAGCCCGATACTCCCGAGCCTACTATTATTACGTCGAATTTTTCAAATTGCATTGCAAGCATCTCCTTTTTGCCCGTGTAGGGTGAAGTATAATAAGGGTTTTACCCCTAAGAAAGGACTGAGTTAAGTGGTAATTTTTATAAGAATTTCCGTAAAGTGATCTGATTTTTATCCAAAGGAGGAGATTAAAATGATCAATAAACAATAAATCAACAACGTTAACACAAAAAATTCTTATTCCTTTGGAGGTAATAATATGACAGAAAATAATATTGCAAACGAAACAATAACAAAAGCCATACTTGCCGCTGCGGACTGCGGGGAATACGACTGCGAGTCCTCTATGAAAGAGCTGGAGGAGCTGGCGAAAACCGCGGGGGCGCAAGCGGCGGCGCAGGTGGTTCAGAAGCGTCCCGCGCCCGAGCCCGCCACGGTGCTGGGCGAGGGGAAGCTGGAGGAGCTGGCGGCTCTTGCCGAGCAGCTTGACGCCGATCTGATAATATTCGACTGCGAATTAACGGCAAGTCAGATAAGAAATATAGAAAAGATCACAGACGTGAGAGTTATCGACCGTACAATGCTGATTTTGGATATTTTTGCTGGCAGAGCCGTTTCAAACGAGGGCAAGCTTCAGGTAGAGCTGGCTCAGCTCAAATACCGTCTTCCCCGTCTTGCGGGAATAGGCGCGTCTATGTCAAGACTCGGCGGAGGCATCGGAACAAGGGGACCCGGCGAAACCAAGCTCGAAACCGATCGGCGTCACATAAGAAGCAGGATAACCAAGCTTGAGGAAAACCTTAAGGAGCTTGAAAAAAGACGGAGCTTTTCCCGATCGAGGCGCAAAAAGGACAACGTCCTTACCGCAGCTATCGTAGGCTATACCAACGCGGGAAAATCCACGCTGCTGAATAATCTGACGGGCTCCGACGTGTTGGCGGAGGATAAGCTTTTCGCTACCCTTGACCTTACGTCCAGGGGGATCGAGCTGCCCGACGGCAGAACGGTTTTGGTAATAGATACGGTGGGACTTATCCGCCGCCTGCCTCATAATTTGGTGGAAGCCTTCAAGTCCACCTTGGAGGAAGCGGCAAGCGCCGATATAATCCTGCACGTCTGCGACATCAGCGACAACGAGGCAAAGGAAAAGGCGGAGACCACGATCAAGCTCCTGACCGAGCTGGGCTGCGGAGAGATCCCCGTTGTAAACGTGCTTAACAAGTGCGATCTGCTGGAAAACAACATTCCCGAAAGCAGGGACACCGTTAAGATATGCGCCAAAACGGGCGAGGGCTTCGACAGACTTTTGAAAGCGATCTCGGAAAATCTTCCCGAAAGCTCCAAAAGGATCAGGCTGCTGCTGCCATACGATAAAGGCGGCGTCGCCGCCAGAATCCGCGAAAACGGCAGGATATTTTCCGAGGAGTATAAGGAAAACGGCATAGAAGTGGACGCTCTGGCGGACATTGCCATTTTAAAGGAATTGGAGCAGTATGCCCTAAAAGCCGATATCGATACGTAGTATATTTTACAGCACCGCAAGGTATTGCGGTGCTGTTTTTTATTGCTCCGACGGTATCATGCCCTCAATGGAGGAAAGCAGTACCTCGCAGCCGCCGATCCTTCTTATCCCCAAAATATGGCAGCTTCCCGCGCCAAATACCTTTTCGATGCTCATTTTAAATTCCTTGAGCATTTCCAAGGGCACAAACGCCTGTATCGTACCCGCAAAGCCGCCGCCGTGGACGCGGGAGGCTCCCTTGCGTTTAAGCACGTCCTCCGCTGCGTTAAGACCTATGCCGAGCCCTTGGTTTTTCACGTCGTTGGTGGAAAAAACGTTTTGCAGATACTTATACGAGCTGTTTCCGCTTTCCTTTATCGAATCCAAAAAAGCGTTGAAGTCGTTGTTTTTAAGAGCATGCACCAATTTGTCCACACGATCGTTTTCGTCAAAGAAGTGCAGCGAACGAAGTACCGCTCTGTCGCCGAACTCCGAGCGCAGGATATCTATATTCAGCATAATGTCCTCGCGGCAAAGCTGTCGGAGGTAATCGACGGAAAAATGCTGAGCCACTGCCTTCATCTCGTTCGGAATGGCGGCGTAATCGGGGGTCAGATCGGCGTGATCTCCCTTAGTGTCGATAATGCAGAGCGCATGACCGAAGGAAGCGAAATCAACGTCTATCTTGTCGATTATGGGGCTTTCGGTGTCCTTGAAATCTATCGCCACAAATCCCCCCACCGAGGAAGCCATTTGATCCATCAAGCCGCTGGGCTTTCCGAAATATTCGTTTTCCGCATATTGCGCTATCTGCGCTATTTTTATGTCGCCGATCCCGCCGTTGTTGTAAAGGCTGCTCAAAATGTTGCCCACCAGCACCTCGAACGCAGCGGAGGAGCTTAACCCGCTGCCTTTCAGCACGTTTGTGGTGGTGTAAGCCTTAAAGCCGCCTATTTTATATCCGCTTTTCCTAAATCCGGCCGCAACGCCTCTTATCAGCGCGTCCGCTGTGTTTTTTTCCTTTTCCTTCACCTCAAGGTCATCTATGTCGATAACGCTTTCCTCGAAGCCCCCGCTCTTTAAGGCGATCCTGTGCTCCTCAATAGGCTCCACAACGGCGATAACGTCAAGGTTTACGCTTGCAGCCAGCACCTTTCCGTGGTTATGATCGGTGTGATTTCCGCCGACCTCCGTTCTGCCCGGAGCGGAAAAGATGCGGAAGCCGCCTCCGATACCGCCGAAATAGCTTTTATAGCCCTCGACGGCTTTTTTGTAGCGTACTTCTTGGCTCGGGATATCGTTGGCTTGATACAGCTCGTTAATTGAAACGGGTACAGACATTTTGGTTTTCCTTTCTTGTAAAAATGTTTTATCTTAAGCTATTCTTTTTCCGTATAGAATAAATGATACTTTCGCTCTCGGTGACCGTAAACGCTGAGCACCAATCCCATTGCCACATACAGCGATACGGTGGAGGTGCCTCCCGCGCTTATAAACGGGAGCGGAATACCTATAACGGGCATGACCGCCAAAACCATTCCTATATTTAAGACCGCGTGTATCATAACCATGGAAAAAACGCCGATACAGATGTATTTTCCCAACAGGTCCTTAGCCTGCACGCTGTTCATATAGATTTTCATACAGATAATCAGCAGCACCGCTATCGTACCGACGCAGCCCACAAAGCCCAAGGCGTTGCCGATAAAAGCGAAAATAAAGTCGTTGTGGATATAGGAGGTATAAACATAGTCTCCCTTGTCGGCAAACAAGCCCACTCCCGTCAGCTTCCCGCTGCCCAAGGCTATTCTGCCCCAGTATTGCTGATACCAAATACCCTGTATCTCGCTTTGCTGCATTTCCGCGTCAAAAAGAACGAGAAAGCGCGCCTTGTGGTGAGGCTGCATTAAAAAGTTCCAAGCAAAATACACTGCCGCAGGCACCGCCGCGCAGCCTAAAAGTATATACTTCCAGCTTAAGCCCGCCACGATCAGCATTACCACGAAAATAAACAGGAAAACCAGCGCAGTTCCGTCGTCTCCCTGTATCGAAATAAGCGCCGCGGGCACCGCTCCGTGAATACACAGCAAAATAAACTGCGGCAGTCGGTTCATATTCTTCCCCACCTTGTACAGATGGGTGGCGAAGGTCATAATAAAGGCGTCCTTTAAAAGCTCCGAGGGCTGAATGGTGAAGCTGCCTATCTTGAGCCAGCCGATGTCGTCGGCTCCGGCGACGCCCTGCCCCAGGCTTGTGAAAAGCAGCAGTGTGAGTATCAGCGCTATGGGAGCGTATATGAACCATATTTTTGAAATAAATCTGTAATCTATGGCGGCGACCGTAAGCATTGCCGCGACGCCCAAGCCGAGAGCGGTGATCTGCGTTTTGTAGTAGCCCGCGCTTACCGAAGCGAAGTCGCTCACATACATACTGTAAAGCAGCACTATGCCGAAAGCGCTGGCGGAAACGCACAGCAAAATAAGCACCTTGTCAAGCCGCTTGATGTATTCAAATGCGATTTTAAAAGCTCTTTTTACCATCTGTATCCTTTGGGATATAAATCCGTAAATTTTTTCTTTACTCTTATTATATACTTTTTGACAATATTTTTCAATAGATATTGTCAACTTTTTTTCGCCAACCAAATATGGAAAGAAAATTGCGGCAATAGCACAAGATATTGAAAAATCTCTATTATCTCCAAATTGTTACTAATTTTTTTGTGCATATATAACAAATTTTTCCTTTAAATTTCTTCGTTTTTTCCTTACAAGAAAATTTTGAAAAGGTTGATTTTTACCTTTTTGTGGTGTATAATTTATTCAAGTGGAAAAAAAGTCACTTTTGTGGTGAAAAGTTTATCGAACTCGCCGTATATGAAAAAAAGCGGGAACGGAAAAGAGTCTGTACGCTAAAACGGACACAAATCTCGGAGGAAAGGAGGAAGCCGCAATGAGGGGCGAATTTAAAAGCACGCTCGATCCAAAGGGCAGAATGAATTTTCCCGTCAAGCTCAGAGAGGAGCTGGGTTCCTCCTTTGTGATCTCCAAAACCATAGACAAGCAGTGTATAAAGGTATACTCGAAGGACGACTGGGAGGCGCTGGTAAGCTCCATTCGCGAAATGCCGCAGGTCAAGACCGCGGTCATTCAGCGTTTCCTGTTCGGCAGCGCCTTTGAGATCGAACCGGACAAGCAGGGCAGGGCGCTTATCCCCGCTCCGCTTCGCGAATACGCGGGGCTTAAAACGGACATAGTAATAGTGGGTCTCGAGGGCAGAGCGGAGATATGGGACAAGGAAAAATGGGACGGCTTCAATTCCTCTATCGATATGGAGGAGCTTTTGTCCGCCGCCGTGGAAATGGGTCTTTGATATGGAGTTTCAGCATAGGTCCGTGCTTCTTGCCGAAAGCATAGAGGGATTGAACATAAAAGCCGACGGCGTTTACGTGGACTGCACCACGGGCGGCGGAGGGCACAGCCTTGAGATAGCGAAAAGACTGTGCGGGGGCAGGCTGTTTTGCTTCGATCAGGACAGGGAGGCTATTGAAGCCGCTAAGAAGCGGCTGAGAGAGTATTCTCCCGTTTTCGTGACACGCAACTTTGCTGAAATGGGAGAGGCTCTCGCCGAATACGGAGTCAATGCGGCGGACGGCATACTTATGGACTTGGGAGTAAGCTCCTATCAGCTCGACAACCGCGAAAGAGGCTTTTCCTATCACGACGACGCCCCCCTCGATATGCGCATGAGCGGCGAGGGAGAAAGCGCGCGGGACGTGGTGAACGAATACGGCGAGGAGGAGCTTGTCCGTATTTTAAGACTTTATGGCGAGGAAAAATACGCGGTAAGCATAGCCAAAGGCATTGTCGGCGCAAGAGAGGAAGCGCCCGTTGAGACGACCTCTCAGCTTGCCGAAATTATAAAGCGCAATGTGCCCGCAAGGGTCAGAAAAGAAAAAAATCCGTGCAGAAAGACCTTTCAGGCGATACGCATAGAGGTAAACAGAGAGCTGGAGGTCCTTGAAAAAGGGCTGTCAGCGGGGTTCGAGCTTCTTTCCCCGGGCGGCAGAATGGCGGTCATCACCTTCCATTCCTTAGAGGACAGAATGGTCAAAAACGCCTTTCGCGAATACTGTACGGGCTGCACCTGTCCCCCCGATTTTCCCGTCTGCGTGTGCGGAAAAACGCCGAGAGCAAGGCTCGTAAACAAAAAGCCCGTCGAGGCGGGAGAAAGAGAGCTCCAAGAAAACCCGAGAAGCAGAAGCGCAAAATTAAGGATACTTGAAAAGCTTTAACACAAAAATGTGTTTTTGAAGGGAATGATAAAATGTACGCTTACAACAGAAGCAACGTCGCTTACGATCTGTCCCAGTTCGATACCGACGGGCAGACGCGCAGGCAGCCCAAGCCGTCGCGGGATCACATAAAAATGCACAAGACCTCGGTGGCTAAAAGCGGCAACTGGTTCAAAACCATCGTGCTTATCGGCTTCGCGGCAATAGTCGCCTTTATGTTCGTAAACAGCAAAGCGGCTTTATCGGAGGTCTCCACCGAGATCAGCAGCATGACCTCACAGCTCCAGGAGGCGAAAAGTGAAAACGTCCGCTTGCAGGCGCAGCTTGACAATATGGTGACCTTGGGCAAGGTGGAGGAAATGGCAGTATCGGAGCTTGGGCTTCAAAAAACCACCAAAAGCCAGGTTCGGTATATTTCCGTGCACGACCGCACCATGGTGCAGGTGGCTCAGCAGGAGGAAAACGTTTTTGCCTCGCTGAAAAGCTGGCTTGACGGCGTTTCGGAATATTTGGGCTTTTAGGACAATATAATAATACGGGACTTGTTCTCATAGGTTGTAACGACGGGACTGCCTATGAGAATAATACTATTTTTTGAAATAATATTGTTTATTAAAATATGATCAATTATGATCAATGCTTTTATTTTACGGAAAGGACGTTTTTTATGGCGAATACTCCCACGAAAAAAATGCGCGGACGTGTTTTTAGGATCGTTTTTGTGCTGCTGCTCGCCTTTACCGCTTACATAGGCGTAAAGCTTTTCGATGTGTCTATCGTAAAATCGGAATATTATCGCTCGAAGGCAAATAATCAGCAGCTTACAAGGTTTTCCATAAACGCCAACAGGGGCACCATTTATGATTCGGACGGAAAAATACTCGCTCAAAGCTCCACCGTGTGGGATATTATACTGAGCCCGGGCGATATCCACGACTATAACCCCGAGCAGGTGGAGGAAATATGCAGCGGCGTAGCCGAGATCTGCGGAGTTGAGGTCGATAAGCTTTTGGAGGAGTGCAAAAACGTTACTCACAGAAATTATATCGTAAAGCGCAAGGTCGATAAGGAAACCGCCGACGCGATAAATCAGTTCAGAATAGACAACGAGTACGCAAGATATTCGATCTATGCCAATCCCAACACCCGCAGGGACTACCCCAACGAGACCCTCGCCTCCTCGGTAATAGGGTTCACCAACTTTGACGGAGACGGCGTTTACGGGATAGAAGCCTATTACGATGAATATTTGCAGGGGGTTGACGGAAAGGTGGTGACCGCTCTTGACGCCAACGGCGGCGCAATGCCCTATCAGTACGAGACCCGCTATGACGCAAAGGACGGAAACAGCCTTTATCTTACCTTGGATTCTACCCTGCAATACAGCCTTGAAAAAAACTTAGAGATGGTCTTAACGCAGCAGAACGTTCAGAACCGCGCCTGCGGCATTATAATGAACGCGAAAACGGGCGCGATACTCGCTATGGCGAGCGCTCCCACCTACGACTTGAATCAGCCCGCCGTTTTAAGCGATTATTTTCAGGCAAAGCTTGACGAATACGAGGAGGAGCTGAGAGAGGACGATGAGAAGGAGTACACGGAGGAGGAAATAGAGGAGCTTTTAGAGGAAAAGGAGGCGGTATTCCGCGAAACTCAGTGGAACAACAAGGCAATCTCCGAGCTGTATATCCCCGGCTCCGTATTTAAGGTGGTCACCGCTTCCGCCGCGGTGGAGGAGGAGCTTATAGGTCCCGAGTCGCATATTACGACCTGTTTGGGAGTCGCCGATGTAGCGGGCACCAAGATCGAGTGCTGGACCAGCGCGGGACATGGCAGCGTGGATTTGCAGAATGCTCTCATAAAATCCTGCAACCCCGCTTTTATCGCAATAGGACAGCTTCTCGGGTCAAGAAACTTTTGCGACTACTTCGAGGCGTTCGGCTTGACCGAAAAAACGGGGATAGACCTTCCAGGGGAAAACCATTCGATCTATGTCGAATACGACCGTATGGGTCCCGTTGAGCTTGCCAGCTCGGCGTTCGGGCAGACCAACAAGCTGACCCCCTTACAGATGATAACCGCCTATGCCGCCGTAATAAACGGAGGATATTTGGTGACCCCCCACGTGGTGGATAAGATAGTGGACAACACGGGAAACGTTATCAAGAGCAACGGCACGACGGTCAGAAGACAGGTAATAAGCGAGGAGACCAGCGCGACCATGCGTATGATGCTGGAAAACGTGGTGGAAAGCAACGGCGGCTCCAACGCGTACATGGCGGGCTACCGCATCGGCGGAAAGAGCGGCACCTCGGAAAAGCTCGACGAATACAGCAACGCCAATATGAGATATGTGGGAAGCATGTGCTGCTTCACTCCCGCGGACGATCCCGAAATAATAATGCTCGTTATGGTAGACGAGCCGATGAACGGTCAGATATACGGAAGCCGAGTGGCTGCCCCCGTAATTTCGGCGGTATTCAGCGAATGTCTCGAGCATGTGGGCATTTACGCCCAGTATACCGCGGAGGAGCTTGAAAACCAGGACACAACGGTGCCTTATATATTGGGCTCGCACGGACTTAACGCTATCAGTACCTTGAAGAAATGCGGTCTTAACTATGAGTTCATTGGAGACGAAAACGGAACGGTGGTTAGCACCGTTCCCGGAGCAAGCCTCACCATACCCAAGGGCGGCACGGTAGTCATCTATATGGACGACAGCGAAAAGAAGATATCCGTTGTGCCCAACGTTATAGGTATGACGGTAGAGCAGGCAAACGCCGCCATTACCTCGGCGGGGCTTAACATAAGCCTTTCGGGCGGCGCGATAGAAAACGAAAACGCCAAGGCGGTGAGCCAATCCATTGAAGCGGGAAGCGAAGCCTACCGCGGCGCGGTAGTCGATGTCACTTTCTTCCTCAACGACGAAACGGGCTGATATGCCGCTTCCTTGATCCTTCGATAAAAATTATGAGATTGGGGGAACGATACAATGACGCTTTATGACATTTGCCCTCAGGCAAGGGAAAATAATATTTCGGATACCGAAATAAACTCGGTAACGGATAATACGAGGGTTTTTCAAAAGGGCGACGTTTTCGTCTGCATAAAGGGCGCAAGCTTCGACGGACACACCGCCGCCAAGGAAATGGAGGAAAAGGGCGCGGCTCTTATCGTTGCGGAAAGAGACGCGGGCTGCGAAAGGCAGCTTATCGTGCCCGATACGAGGGAATATTACGCTTTTTTAGCCGCCAATTACCACGGAAACCCGCAGAACAAGCTTAAAATGATAGCGGTAACGGGCACCAACGGGAAAACCACCGTCGCCCATATCGTACAGTATATCCTGAACGAAAACGGAAAAAAATGCGCCTGTATCGGTACGGCGGGCTGCGACCTGTGCGGAGCTTTTTACGAGTCGGACGGAGACGTGCCCACCACGCCGAGACAAATGGAGCTTTTCCGTTATTTAGCCGAGGCGGTGAAAAACGGCGCGGAGTACTGCTCCATAGAAGCCTCGTCCCAGGCGCTCGCACAGGGCAGACTGTTTGGAATAACCTTTGAGATAGGTATTTTTACCAATCTTACCCAAGATCATTTGGACGTTCACGGTACCATGGAGAATTACTACAAGGCGAAAAGATCGCTTTTCAAGCAATGCAAAAAAGCTCTCGTCTGTGTTGACGACAAGTACGGAAAACGGCTTTACAGGGAGCTTGAGCTTGACGCGGAGCATAAAAGATCGTACAGCATAGACGACGCCGCAGATTATTACAGCGTGAACATAAGGACCGCTCCCTCCTGCGTAAGCTATTGGTTCAGCAGCGCGGCGGACGAAAAGTCCTTTCCCGTAAAATTCTCCATGCCCGGCAGGTTTAACGTCGCCAATTCCGCGGCGGCTGTCGGAGCCTGCCGCGAGCTGGGGGTGGATATAGAGGGCTGTATCGGCGCGCTTGAAGACTTTAAGGGCGTCAACGGACGGTGCGAGGTGATATGGCACGGCGATTTTACCGTTATCTGCGACTACGCCCACACGGCGGACGCGCTGGAAAAAATACTGTCCTCGGTCAAGTCCTTTGCCGAGGGAAGAGTGGTATGCGTGTTCGGCGCGGCGGGGGAAAGAGACGCGGACAAACGCGCCGATATGGGGGTCACGGTAGGGAAAAACTCCGATTTCGCCATAGTTACAAGCGACAATCCCCGCTTCGAGGACCCCATGAAGATAATCGGGCAGCTTGAAAAGGGGCTTGACAAGACAATGGTGATATATACCGTTATCGAGGATCGGCGCGAAGCTGTCGAGTACGCTTTAAAGCAGGCAAGACCCAAGGATATCATCGTGCTTTGCGGAAAGGGTCACGAGACACATCAAATTTACGGGAACGAGTATCGGCATTTCGACGAGCATGAAATAGTAAGAGAGTTTTTTAACAACAGACAATCTTGAAGAACGGAGATCGGGAATGGTTTGGATTATTGCTGCCGTTGCGGTTGCCGCCGCGGCTGTTACCGCCTGTATGGGCTGTTGGGTGATACCTGTTATGCGCAAGCTTAAATACGGTCAGACGATCCTCGATATAGGACCGAGGTGGCACAAGGAAAAGAAGCAGGGTACGCCTACCATGGGCGGCTTGATGTTTTTTATCGGCACGGTCGCCGCGGCGGTCTTAGGCTATGTTCTACTTTGGAAAAACGGCTACATCGGTTTTGACGCGGTAGGGGCAAGCGACGCGCTGAAGGGAGTCTCCGCGGTGATAATGGGGCTTTGCTTCGGCTTCGTGGGATTTCTCGACGATTTTATAAAGGTCAAAAAAAAGCGCAACGAGGGCTTGTCGGTAATGCAGAAGATCGTTATGCAGACGCTTATTATTGCCGCGTACTTCACCTCGAGGGTCTTGAGCGGAGATACCTCTACGGTTATCCGCATACCGTTTTTCGGTCAGCTTGACCTCTCCTTTTTCTATTATATATTGATGGGACTTGTAATACTTTACCTTGTAAACGCGGTCAATCTTACCGACGGAATAGACGGGCTTTGCAGCAGCGTTTCTTTCATTTATTTTTTGGCGTTCGCCTTGATAACCGCCAATATCAAGCTTTACGGAATGACGGTGGTAACGGTCGCGGCGGCGGGCGGCTGCCTTGGGTTTCTTTTCTGGAATTTCCCGCCCGCAAAGGTATTTATGGGAGACACGGGCTCTATGTTTTTGGGCGGACTGGTCGCCGCCGTCGGGATAGGCTCGGGCTGCGAGGTCGCTATGATCATTGCGGCGGCGGTCTATATATGGGAGGCGCTTACGGTGCTTATTCAGACAACGTATTTTAAGATAACCCACGGAAAAAGACTTTTTAAAATGACGCCGATTCACCACAGCTTTGAGCTGAGGGGGTGGAAGGAGATCAAAATAGACGCCGTTTTTTCTCTTTTGGCGGCGCTGGCGGGAGCTGCGGCGATAGCGGTCTCCTTTATCAGGTAGTACGGAGGAAAGGAGCATATAAGTGGCTGAAAGAACATTAAATGCGGGGACCGTCAAGACAAGGAAGGCTTCCGCGGGCAGCATAAAAACGACCCAAAAAAGAAGCGGCTCCGCAACGGTAAACCGCGCGAAGACCGAAACGGAAAACGTAAAAAAAGCCGAGACGGACAGAAGAAACGGCTATCGCAGCGTAAGAGGCGCGGTAAGCGGAGAAGCCGCCGTTGAGTCACCCGTCCGTTCCGCTGCGGCAAGAGCCAAAAGCCGGCTGAAAAAAACGGTTTGGGTAAGAAGCGGCTTTGACTATCCTTTATTCACGATAGTGCTTATACTGCTCGCGTTCGGACTTATTATGATGTTTTCCGCAAGCTATGCGGTAGCCTACGCCGAGGAGGGGGACAGCCTTTTTTATTTGAAAAAGCAGGCTGTTTTTGCGATGATAGGCTTGGTCATTATGTTTATCGCGGCGAATGTTGACTATTACAGCATTTTTGCGAAAAAATACGTGGTCGCTGCGTTAAGCGTGCTTGCGCTTGCGCTGATGATAGCGGTAAAGGTTATGGGCACCACGGGCAACGGCGCGGAAAGGTGGCTCAGAATAGGAGAGATCACCTTTCAGCCGTCGGAAATACTGAAATTCGTCGTCATAGTCTTGTTCGCGTATATGATAGAAACGCGCTATAAGCAGCTCAAGGACTTTAAAAAGGGCTATATCCCATTTATGGCGGTTCTCGGCGTTTCCTGCCTGGTGCTTATGGCGCAGCCTCACCTTTCGGCTACCATAATAGTTTTCGCCATAGGCTTTGCTATGATGTTTGTGGGCGGCTTGAACAGCAAGCATCTTATAGTGACCGTTTTGTTGGGCATACCGCTGGTAATATTGGGCGTAATGGCGCTGAAAGCCTTAGGCTACGACTATTTTGACGCGCGTATACTGAGCTTTTTAAACCCCGAGGCGGATATAGAAAACGACACCTTCCAGACCTACCAATCCTTGGTCACCATAGGAAGCGGCGGGCTGTTCGGCTTGGGCTTCGGAAATTCGAGGCAGAAGTACTCCTATCTTCCCGAATCGCAGAACGACTTTATTTTCCCCATTATCTGCGAGGAGCTGGGCTTTGTGGGAGCCGCTCTTGTTATACTATTGTTTGTGATACTCATCTGGAGAGGCTTTTATATCTGCACCAAGGCGAGGGATAAATTCGGAATGATGCTGGCGTTCGGCATAACCTTTCAAATGGGACTTCAAGCGCTGCTCAACATTGCCGTGGTCACCAACGCCGTACCGAATACGGGCATTGCGCTCCCGTTTTTCAGCTACGGCGGCACCGCGCTCGTCATGCAGCTCGGAGAAATGGGGATACTGCTGAGCGTTTCCCGCAAGGCGGCGCTGAAATAGAAAAAAGGAGCTTTGAATATGCGTGTTTTGATTGCGGCGGGGGGGACTGCGGGTCATATAAATCCCGCCCTTGCCATTGCGGATAAGATAGTGAATGTTTTTCCCGAGAGCAAGGTGCTTTTTGTTGGCACCCCAAGCGGAATGGAAGCGAAGCTTGTAAAAAAAGCGGGCTATGAGTTCCGCGGCATAAAAATGGCGGGTATTCAAAGGCATTTGTCTCTTACCAATATAAAAAGGAACGCCAAGGCGCTGTACTACTACGCGGCGGCGTTCCCGCAGGTCAAGAAGCTTATAGAGGAGTTCAAGCCCGATATCTGCGCGGGTACGGGCGGCTACGTATGCGGCGCCGTCCTCAGAGAGGCGGCGCGTATGGGCATAAAGACCGTCACACACGAAAGCAATTCTTTCCCCGGTATAACCACAAAGCTGCTTTCCAAAACGGCGGATAAGGTCTTTGTTTTTTCGGAGGACACCTTAAAGCATCTTAAGCATCACGAAAAATGCGTTATTACGGGTAACCCCCTAAGAAACAATATTCCTATCGAGGAAAAGGCGTCGGCAAAGAAAAGGCTGGGCTTGCCCGACGGCTTCACGATACTGTCCCTCGGAGGAAGTCTTGGGGCTAACAGGATAAACGCCGCCGTTGCCGAGCTTATGGCTTGGGAACAGGAAAAGGGCGGAATAAACCATATCCACTCCTACGGCGGAAACGGAAAGGACACCTTCGGCGCACTGCTGGAGGAGAACAAGGTGGACATCGCTTCGGACAGGCTTATGCTTAGGGAGTATATTGACAATATGTACACCTGTATGTGCGCCGCCGATCTGATCGTATCGAGAGCGGGCTCCATGACTCTTACGGAAATAATGGCTGTCGGCAGACCCGCGGTGCTTGTGCCTTATCCCAACGCTGCGGAAAATCATCAGTATTTTAACGCAAAGACCCTGGAGGACGCGGGCGCGGCTATACTGCGCGAGGACAAGGACCTAACGGGAGAATGGCTTATCGGTACGGTGGAGGAGCTGTATAAGGACGCGGTGCGGCTGGAGACCATGGGCGTAAAGGCGCGGCAAATGGCTAAAACCGACGCGGCGGACGTTATTTTAAGCGAAATAATAGACCTGCTTCGGGAAGAAAAGCAGTAGACCGCCGATTAACCAAAAACCCCTTCTTAGCATACACTGAAAGGTAAAATGCTTTAGAAAGGGTGATTGCTATGGCGGAGCAACAGCGTATCGTCATAAGCGGCGGTAAACGGTTAGAGGGCGAAATACGCGTTCAAGGCGCCAAAAACAGCGCGCTCCCGCTGCTGGCGGCAACGGTGCTGTGCGGCGGTGAATCGGTGCTTCACAACTGCCCGAGGCTGTCCGACTGCGACGCTGCCTGTCGGATATTGGAGTGCCTCGGGTGCAGGTGCAAAAGAGAACAGACTACCGTAACGGTCAACGCGTCGGTGATAAGCGGGACCGAGGTGCCTTCCTCGCTTATGAGGGAGATGAGATCGTCCATAATTTTCCTGGGCTCGGTGCTGGCAAGGTGCAGAAGCTGTCGGCTGTCGTTTCCGGGCGGCTGCGAGCTCGGACCCCGCCCCATCGATTTCCATTTGGCGGCGCTTAAGGAAATGGGGGCGGAGATAGAGGAAAGGCACGGGTATTTGGAATGCAGCGCGCCCAAGGGACTTCACGGGGCGAGAATAACGCTTTCCTTTTCTTCCGTGGGCGCCACCGAGAATATTATGCTTGCGGCGGCGCTTTCGCGGGGCGTTACCGAGATACATAACGCGGCAAGAGAGCCCGAGATAGTGGATCTGGCGAGCTTTATCAATAAATGCGGCGGAAAAGTGAGCGGAGCGGGAGGAAGCACGGTGGCGATAGAGGGCGTGGAAAGGCTTTCGCCCTGCGAGCACAAAATAATGCCCGACAGGATAGCCGCCGCCACGTATCTTTGCTGCTGCGGCGCCACGGGAGGAGAGCTGATACTCACCGATGTGAACGGCGCCGATCTTAGACCCGTGACGGCGGTGCTGGAGCAAATGGGGTGCAGTATCTATTCTTATGGAACAGGCGGAACAGGCGGAGCGGGGAACGGAAAAAAAGAGGAGAACAACATATTTATCGATCTGCACCGTCCTCTTGTTTCACCCGGCACCGTTAGGACCAACGTTCACCCCGGATTTCCAACCGATGCGCAGCCTCCCTTGATGGCATTGACCACCGTTGCCTCGGGAACGACAGTTTTTGTGGAGAATATTTTCGAGAACCGCTTCAAGCACGCCTCCGAGCTTACCCGATTGGGGGCAAAGATAAGCGTTGAGGGCAAGGTTGCGGTGGTTACGGGAGTAAAAGCGCTGTCGGGAGCCGAGCTGCTCGCCACCGATCTGAGGGGCGGTGCGGCGCTGATAACCGCGGGACTGGCGGCGGAGGGAATAAGCAGGATATCGGGGCTTTCTCACATAGACAGAGGCTACGAAAGCATAGAAAAGGTGCTGCGCGGCGTGGGAGCGGATATCAGAAGAATATAATACTAATAACCATTTAAAAAATGGATAAATCCATTTTTTAAACACCCTGCCGCAAAAGCGGCAGGGTGAGGGAGCTGCGCTCCCTCGGTTATTGTATTGAACGTACATAACCTGCGCCTATCGGCGCACCTTCGGCTTCGCCGAAGGATTTGAATTGTGGATTTTATCCACAATTCAAATGGTTATTAGTATAAAAAAGAAGGGAGGAGGCTCGGCTGCAATACAGCGGCACAGCTTTGACAGGGACCGAAAGAAAAAATGCCGGAATTTGAAAGAAAAAAAAGAAGAAGCTTAAGCGATCAGCAGCTTTTTGACGAGTACTACGAAAATAACAAGAGATCTGCCGCAAAAAAAACCTCCTCCTCAAAAAAGCGGAGCAAGGGCGGCAAGGGCAAGCCTTCTAATACGGTCAAGAGAGAAGCGCCGCCCGTCAGCAAGGAAAGACAGCGGATCAAGGAGCGTTATCCCGAGGAAAACGCGGTCTGGTCGGAAAACGCCTACGGCGGCAAAAAGAAAAAAAACGCCGCGTCGGGAAACGGCAAAGCCGCCGCAAAAAGGTCGGCTCCGAGAAAAAAGACCTCGGCGGGCGCGCAGAGAAAAAGAAAAAAGCACGGCAGCTACGTTTTGTATTATTTCCTTTGCGGAATAGTGGCGGCGGTCGTGGTGGCGGTATTGTCGTCGACGGTGCTGTTCAATATAAGCGTTTTTGAAATAGTGGGGGAGACGATGTACACCGACGAGGAGATTGTTTCAGCCTGCGGGATAAGCGAGGGGGACAATCTTCTGAGGATAGACGTCGGCAGCGCCGAGGAAAAGATTGTGTCCGAGCTTGTTTACATAGACGCCGTAAAGATCGGCAGGGGCTTTCCCAATAAGCTGATAATAACGGCGGAGCCCGCAAGACCCGCCGCAAATTTCCTGGTGTCGGGAAAGTACTATCTGATATCCGAAATAGGGCGGCTTCTCGAAATAAGCGACAAGCCCGCGGACTGCCCTATAGTAAAGGGATATGTGCTCGACCCCGAAAAGGAAGCCGAGCCCGAGACCAAAACGGTAATAGGCGGGAAGCTTGCCGAGGACGACGAAAAGCGTGTTGCCGCGGCAAACAGCATAATAGGTTATATGGAGCAGTACGGGCTCGACAAGGAAAGCGTTATCGACCTTACGGATACGCTCAATATAAAAATAACCTATGACAGCCGCATTGAAATGGAGCTGGGGACCACCGCGGCTATGGACGAAAAAATTTACAACGCAAGTCTCCTGGTGAAAAACGAGATAACCGAAAACGAAAAATGCGTCCTTATATTGACCAATCCCAACAGAGTACCCAAGCGCCCGATACGCGACGAGGCGGCGGGCACGGAGGGCTACGTGGTGACGGAGACTTCCGAGACGACCGCAGCGCAGCCCGAGGAAGGCTCTTCGCAGGAGTGACGGCAAACGCATTTCCAAACGCGGGGGCAAACAAACGAATGAAGCGTTCGGAATTGCTTCAATGCTGTTATCCCCATAAATTTGGTATAATTTTCCTTTTTTGTAACAATATGTTGTAAAAAACCTCTTGAATTTGTAAATTATTTTAAAAAAGGTATTGAAATCGAAGCGAAAATCTGATAAAATGATATAAGTGACTGCAAGTAAATCCGAAGATAGGCATTTCGACGGTATGGCTGACAAAATACGCACATAAATTGTGTATTGTGCACAGACTGCCGCCGTCGGCTGCTTCGGAACGGCTTATGTGTACGGAAAAACGGTCAAAATCGCAAAGTATACTTTGTGTGAAAAGATAAATTTTTGGAGGTACAAAATGGGCGTTTTTATCGATGAAGACGGATTTGAATATGAACAGGACAATCTTGACGAAAGTGCCGTATATGACGTAAAAATAAAGGTAATAGGTGTAGGCGGCGGCGGCGGCAACGCTCTCGAGTACATGGCAAAGCTGTACAAAAAGGAAGCCGAGGAAAACGAGGCGGCGGGCGGAGACGTTATGTCCGACCTGCGCGACAAGATCGAGTTTATCGCCGTAAATACCGATGTAGCCGCGCTCAAGAATAAGGATAAGACCCTTATGCGCCGTATCCAGATAGGAAAAAAGTGCTGTAAGGGCAGAGGCGCGGGCGGACGTCCCGAGGTAGCCGCAGAGGCAGCCAAGGAAAGCCGCGAGGAGATCGAGAAGGCTATAGAGGGCGCTTCCATTGTGTTTATCGGCGCGGGAATGGGCGGCGGTACAGGTACGGGCGCGGCTCCCGTGGTGGCTGAGATCGCTCAGGAGATGAATATCATCACGGTGGGCGTTGTTACAAAGCCCTTTGAGTATGAGCGCGAGTATAAGATGAACCAAGCGATAAAGGGCATAGACGAAATGCGAAAGCATGTGGACTCCCTGCTCATTATCCCCAACGAAAGACTTCTCCGTACCAACGAGAAGATGTTGACCTTTAAGCAGGCGTTCGCCATGGTGGACGACGTGCTTTACCGTTCGGTAAAGATAATTTCCGATGTAGTTTACGAAAGCACCACGGGCAGGATCGGAACGGACTTCGCCGACCTTTGCTCCATTCTTTCCAATTCGGGGGACGCTCACATTGCCTTGGGCACGGGCACGGGCGAGAACAAGATACAGGACGCGGTCTCGCAGGTAGTCAACAGCCCGCTGCTTGAGACCTCTATCAATCACGCCACTAAGCTCCTTGTTAACGTTACGCTGTCCTCCGACAGCGGCATAACCGATTTGCGCGATATTATCAGCCTTATTTCCGAGGCTGCCGATCCCTCCGTTGAGATGATCCAAGGCGTAAGCCAGGACGAGAGCCTTACCGATACCATCAGTATCGCGGTCATCGCAACGGGCTTCAAGGAGGGCGGAAGCACCATAAAATCCATTTCCGCGGCTAAGAGCGCGGAGCCCGCGCCGAAGAACGACGGACTTACCCTGTCCTCTCTCAGCGGCGGTAACGATGATATCACCACCTCAAGAAACGCCAACGATGATTTGTCCAAGATAATTCAGAACACCTTAGGCGACTTGCAGGCAAGGGATCGCTTCAATTCCTTGCAGGAGATATTCCAGTCGAGAACAAGAGACGACAATTGATTTTTAACAAAGGCGCTGCAAAAAACTATCCCAGGGCTTCGGAAAATTGACAATTATTATAACAAAAAACGACCCGCTTTTGACAGGTCGTTTTTTTGCTCCTATTTTACCCATTGATAAACGTCAAAGGGCTGATATAGCTCCCGTCCTTTTTCACCTCAAAGTGGATATGAGGCGCAAGGCTGCATTCGCATTCGGCGGTGTTCCCCGCTTTTCCTATTATATCCCCGCAGGCGATCTCCTGACCTATCGCTACGGGTACGTTTATATCAAGTCCGCAAACGCTGCTTATGCTGCCGTCCCCATGGTCTATGGAGACGCAAACGCCCCAGAGCGCGTCCTCTCTTATGTCTGATACGGTGCCTTCGCCGCAGGCTCTTACATCCGTTCCGATCTCCGCCGCGATGTCCACTCCGTCATGAGTTTGCCAGAGATTTAGGGTCTGGGATTTAACAAGCTCTCCATCGCTGTATTCGCCGATGATCTCCCCCTCGACGGGTAATATTCTCGGGGAAGCCGCGGTAAAGAAATTGTTTGCAGGCTCGGTTTGCGGCTCAGTGCTCGTATCAGCGGGTGTGCTCGCCGCGGGGGCTGAGGTCGCTGCGGCGGCGGGAGCCGCAGGGGGCGCGGTGGTGACCAAAGGGATACCGGGCTGGTTTTTGTCAACCTCCATAAAAAGCTCATCGCTGTCCTCACCTCCGAAACCGCTCATAACGCTGTTGTAAGCATAATAGGTAGAAAACCCCACCGCCGCCACGCTGAGGGCTAAGGCTACTATAAAGCCTTTTCCCTTCATGGCGGCTCTGATTTTAGCGAATCCTTGTTTTTTCATTGTATAATGTCCTTTCTTTCCTTTGCCCGAGCCGACGCCGCAGGTGATTTGCGGGATATCTCTCAAGGCTTACGTTTGTATTGTTGGCAGTTCAAGGAGAATTATACATTTTATGGGAGAGAATTATTTCAATGAAAAAACAAACGTTTTTACCATATTTTTTTCAGCGCGTTGGAAAGCGGCTTGTAAATAACAAAGGTGATGATCGAATCGATCAGCATTTTAACAAAGGTAAAAGGCACGTTGAAAATTATCAAAGCCTCCCATATGCTCTTTACATTTGGGTTTATCGCCTGATAAAGTCCCAAGACCACCTCCTCGGGAGCAAGCAGATTGTAATAAACGGGGTAGCTGATGTAATAATTTACGAACAGGCTTAAAAACGCGCTGACCGCGCAGCCTGTCAGACAGGCTGCCAACGCTCCCTTTCTCGTTTTTTTATACTTGTAAATAAAGCCCGCGGGGACCACCATAGCGGCGCCCAAAAGGAAATTGCACAGCTCGCCCACTCCCGCCGAGCTTGTGGTGGAAAGCTTGATGATATTCTTCACAAGACAAACGGGAATACCCGCAAGAGGCGACACCACAAACGAGGCTATCAAGGCGGGCAGCTCGGAAAAATCGATTTTGATAAATTCGGGTATAAGGGCGGGCAGAGGTATCTCCAAAAGCTGGATCACCGCCGCCAGCGCCGCCAGCATTGCCGTTACCGCTATTTTTCTGATGCTTGACGATACCGTTCTTTTCTTTACCGTAGTTGACATAGATCACACTATCCTTTCTTTGAGAACCTGTTTTCACAAGATTTGTGCGTGGATTTTCGAGCAAATTTTGTCGATGGCAAGGCGGAAAGCCGCAGGAATACTTGATGTATTTCAAGGATTTTCAACGCAGCCATCGGCAAAATTTGCCGAAAAGACGCGTGCAATATCTTGTGAAGACATGTTCCGCGCAAGATTTGCAAAAAAATCGTAATCTGCCGAGCAAAACGCCCTCGTTTGCGCAAGGGCGCCGACGCTCCCGAATATCCTTTGGCGGGATATCCAAAAACAACGACGCCCCGTTTAAAACGGGGGCAATAAAATGCTTAATTTTGATCCGTAAGGATCAACAAAAATAAACACTTCTGGTTCTTTCATCCGGACTATACCGTCGGTATCGGAATTTCACCGATTCGACCCTTATCGAAAAACGAAAGCGGGCTCGCGGACTTTACCGCCGGTGGAGAATCTCACTCCGCCCCGAAACAGATCATACATATATTATATACATATGAGAGGATTTTGTCAATAGTATTTTAAAAATTTAAGTTTCCCCAAAATTCAAGGTAAGAAATTTAGAAATCGTTGCGGCAAAAGGAAAATCGCACATCTTAAAACAAAAGCAAGCATTGGATAAAAAGCAGAATGAGCTTTAATTAAAGCTTAATAAATCATTATAAAACATCGGCAGTTATAATTCCAAGCGCCTGCATTTTTAAAAAATCGGGAAACCGACTTATATTCCAAAACAACTTTCAAAGCGAGGAAAAGGGGGAGGGTTGGGGAGAATAAGGAAGGGA
>JAMPHV010000089.1 GCA_023663265.1 Bacteroides sp. | reverse complement strand
CGCTGCTCTCGCCTCCGAGCAAAAATGAACATCACATAATATGCAATATTAAGAAATAGAAAATCAGTACTTTTATAAAGTATAAAAATTAAGCATTATCTTAAACGCAAGCATAAAAAAATATATCTCTGATTTAGAAATTTTGGGAAACTTAAAAAATAAAAATATGTTGATTTTTCATACAATTTGTTGTATAATAAATTTGAAAAGCAACGGGGCAAACTTATCGACGATTATCGTCTGCGGAAATCACAGAGAAAAAGAATATGGATTACAAAAACTATCGCAATTTAATATTGCAGTATCGGGCATTGGATAACGCCGATTTGACCTCGGACGACATAATCGGCGAGCTGACGCGCATTTCGCTTGAAAAGAAGCGCATTAAAAACGAATGTAATCAAATTATTGACGAATACGTAAAAAAATACGAGGCTGATACCGCGCTCTTGAACAGCGAAGACGAGGCAGTTTTAAGGGATTTTCTCAAAATCCTGATACAGCCCGACGTCAACGATATCCCGATCGCATTTCGTATTTCAAAGCTTTTGCTGAAATACTACAGCAGCGCCGACGATCGCGGCAATATCATACAGATGCTGGAATACTGCACCGTGTTTGATATTATCATCAAGGAGCATTTAGACGATTATGCGGGCAGCGAATATCCGCGCCTTGCGGAAAAATATATGCCGCAGTATCTAAACCTGTCCGAACGCGGCAGGGCGTCGCTTCTGAATGCCGTAATGCTCGGCGTAGTCAACCGCAAGGATATGACCCAGGGCTTTCGCAAGTATAAGGAAATTAAAAAATGGCTCGAATCAATGGGCTTGGCGGACGATCCGTCCGTATATCCCGATCTTGTCCGCTGCGGAGAAAACGCTTTGGGCTTTTTGCTGGAAGCGATAAGACAAATGACCCATTCCGATATCAGCGCCGTCCCGATCGACCTTCGGCAGGAACGTCCCTACATACAAGAGATCGTCGCCGAGCTGCGGAAGCTGTTAAACAGCGGAAATCCCGGTAACATACTGCCGGACAGGATAGTTGCCGAGCTGTACTGCGCTCAAGCCGATTATCACCTGGGAGAGACGGATATAGAGCAATTGCTTGCGGAGACTAAAGGCTGCACCGTTATCAAGGACGATCACAGCGCGTCCGAATATTGCTCGGCTTATTTTACGGCTAACGCCTATTATATAGACTATCTGCACAAGGACAGCAAATACCCCGAAGCCGTCATAGCGCAAAAATGCCGCGAAATTGTTGACGACGTCCTTAAAAACGCAAAAAATACGGAGCAGTATTTGGGTAATTATCAAACCAACTACAGCGTTTTGCTGTTTATACATTCCGCGTCGTCCGTGGTCGGCTTCAACGCTTTCAAGGATACCGTTCTGAAAGCCACCGTTTATGCCGATAAGGCTTTGCACGTGCATACAATGATCGTAAAGGAGATCAGCCTGGTCATATTCGATCATATCGTCAGACGTGACCCCCGATATTTTGACAGCGTTGCGGGACATACCTGGCAGGAGTTTAAGGAGCAGTATGACGAAGCCTGCGAGCTTATGGAAAAATGCGCATTATTTCACGATATCGGTAAATATTTCTGTCTCGACTATACATCCAACTCTTCAAGAAACTTGACCGACGACGAATTTGAAGTAATAAAAAATCATCCCGCGAACTTTCTGAAGGTCTATCAAGGCGCCGTTAACACGGAAGTACAGTGCGTATACGACTGCGCGCTGCTGCACCATCTTTGGTATGATGAAACAAACGGATATCCGTACGGTTATCGCCATACCTGCAATAAGCCGTATGTAAATATCATAAGCGTTGCCGACAGCATAGACGCCGCTACCGATAATATCGGGAGACCTTACGGAAACGGAAAAAATCTCGACGATATGATAAAAGAATTCGAGCATATGAAAAACACCCGTTACAGCGGTTATGTCTGCGACATTCTGAAAATTCCCGAGGTCAAGGAGAAGATCGAATATATCTTAGACGCAAAACGCAAGGAAATTTATCGCAGCATTTATCGGGAGCAATAAAATTTTTGTGATAACGTTTACAGCTATTGAAATTTTCGCCGAAATGGTATATACTTAATAAAGATATTATGCAAATTATCTGAAATTCGGCAATACTGCACAAAAAAGTGCGATATTGCCCGACCCAAAAATACGAAAGGACAGGATAACTTAATGAAATTCGGCTTTTTCGATGATCTCAACCGCGAGTATGTCATCACCTCTCCCAGAACACCCTACCCTTGGATCAACTACTTGGGAACGGAGGGCTTTTTCTCCCTGATCTCCAACACGGCGGGCGGCTACAGCTTCTATAAGGATGCAAGGCTGCGCCGTATCACCCGCTACCGCTACAACAACGTGCCCGTAGACATGGGAGGACGTTATTTCTACATCAAGGACGGCGAGACCGTCTGGAACCCCGGTTGGTCGCCCGTAAAGACCGAGCTTGACAAATACACCTGCCGTCACGGTATGGGCTATACCGTTATAAACGGCGAAAAGAACGGCGTGAGCGCCGAGGTCAAGTTCTTTGTGCCCGTCGGCTTTAACGGCGAGGTCCAAAAGCTTACCCTTACCAACAAGAGCGGAACGCCCAAGAGCCTTAAATTGTGGAGCTTTTTGGAATGGTGCCTTTGGGACGCAAACGACGATACCACCAATTTCCAGCGCAATTTCAACACAGGCGAGGTGGAAATAGACGGCAGCACCGTCTATCACAAGACCGAATACAAGGAGCGCCGCGATCACTACGCTTTCTATACCGTAAACGCGGATATCCAAGGCTTCGACACCGACAGAGAAAGCTTCCTGGGCTTGTACAACGGCTTCGGCGAGCCTCAGACCGTTATGGAGGGCAAGCCCCGCAACTCGGTGGCGGACGGCTGGTCTCCCATTGCCTCCCACTATCTTGAGATCGAGCTTAAGGACGGCGAGAGCAAGGAGCTTATCTTCCTTTTGGGCTACGTTGAAAACGACGTCAATGAAAAGTTCGCTCCCGATCTTTCCGACGGCGATACGGTGATCACCACCGCCAACAGCAGGAAAAATATAGTCAACAAGAAAAAAGCAAAGGAAATGATCGACCTTTGCAATACCCCCGAAAAAGCCGAAAAGCTGTTCGAGAGCTTAAAGGAGTACTGGGACAACGTATTGAGACAGTACAGCGTGGATTCCCCCGACGAAAAGCTCAACAGAATGGTAAATATTTGGAATCAGTATCAGTGCATGGTCACCTTTAATATGAGCCGCTCCGCTTCCTACTTTGAAAGCGGCATCGGCAGAGGCATGGGCTTCCGCGACAGCAACCAAGACCTTTTGGGCTTCGTGCATCAGATACCCGCAAGAGCGAGAGAAAGACTTATCGACCTTGCCGCCACCATGCTGGAGGACGGCGGCGCATATCACCAGTATCAGCCCTTGACCAAAATGGGCAACCACGAGCTGGGCTCCAATTTTAACGACGACCCGCTGTGGATGATCTTAGCGGTGGCGGCTTATATCAAGGAAACAGGCGATACGTCCATTCTTGACGAAAAAGTGCCCTACGAAAACAAGGACGAGCTTGCGGACACCATGCTTGACCATATGAAGAGGGCGTTCTATCACGTATGCACCAAGACGGGACCTCACGGACTTCCCTTAAGCGGACGGGCGGACTGGAACGACTGCCTTAACCTAAGCTGCTTCTCGGACAAGCCCGGTCAGTCCTTCCAGACCTATACCTCTCCCAAGTACGGAGAAACGGGCTACAGCAAGGTCGCCGAATCGGTAATGATCGCGGGCATGTTCTGCTTTATCGGTCCCGAGTACGTTAAGATGTGCCGAATTAAAGGCGATAACGCCGAGGCGGACAAGGCTCAGGCTGAAATAGACAAGATGAACAGGGCGACAATGGAATACGGCTACGACGGCGAATGGTTCCTGCGCGCCTACGACGACAACGGAAACAAGGTTGGCTCTCACGAAAACGAAGAGGGCAAGATATTTATCGAGCCCCAGGGCTTCTGCGTAATGGCAGGCATAGGCAAGGACAAGGGCGCGGACATCAAGACCCTTGAAAGCGTTGATAAATATCTTAACAGCAAGCACGGTCTCGTGCTGAACAATCCCGCGTTCACTCATTACTATATCGAATACGGCGAAATTTCCACCTATCCCCCCGGATATAAGGAAAACGCGGGTATCTTCTGCCACAACAACGCGTGGATAATCTGCGCCGAAGCGTTTGTGGGTCACGGCGACAAGGCGTTTGAATATTATTCCAAGATCGCGCCCGCCTATAACGAGGAAATTTCCGATCTGCACCGCACCGAGCCCTACGTATATGCTCAGATGATCGCGGGCAAGGACGCTCCCCGCTTCGGCGAAGCCAAGAACAGCTGGCTTACGGGTACGGCGGCATGGAATTTCGTCGCGGTATCTCAATACATTCTCGGAATAAAGCCCGACTATGACGGACTTGCCGTAAATCCCTCCATTCCCAAGGAGTGGGACGGCTTTACCGCTTCGAGACAGTTCAGAGGCGGCGTTTACAATATCAGCGTCAAGAATCCCGCTCACGTAAGTCAAGGCGTTAGATCGCTGACGGTTGACGGCAAGGCGGTCGAAGGCTGCGTCGTTCCCGATTTGGGCGCGGGCGAGCATACCGTCGAGGTGATTTTGGGATAAATTAGAACTGTTCAAAAAAGTAAAGTTTTTCCAAAAAATAAATTCTTTTCTTTAAAGCATTTTGTATAAGCGGCGGTTTTTTTCAAAAAATATCTTAAGTCAACAAGCGGTTTTGTGCCGTGTTCGGTTGGCTGTACACCACATTTAGACATTATTTCAAGAATTTGGTAAAAATGGCAGGTTTCACCAAATGTAAACGTTTAAGATTATACAAAGTGCCGATTGTAATTTAAGTTATTATTTAATATAATAAAGGTACAAAATTTTAAATTGGAGGAAAACCCATGAATATCAAAAAAATCATTGCAGGCTTTGCCGCTTCCGCTTTAGCCGTTTCGGCTTTGGCTGTATCCGCATGTGCGGTTGAAGACGGCGAAGCGTATGTACAGTTTGCAGGCGGCGACTGGCTCGCTTCTTTCTACAACGACGGAAAAGAGTACGCTTCCTACAACGATACCGTTAAGATCACAGGAAACGGCTCTTACAGCGTAACTCTCCATGCCGTTGCTTCCTATATTGACGAGGAAACGGGCGACAACGCTACCTCCGAAGGCAGCACCGATCTTGCTTTCGCGGCTCTTTCCGTTCCCAACGGCGAGATCCTCTTCCCCGGCATGATCATGACCATCGATTCCGTAGAGGTTGACGGTAAGGCTGTTGCTTTGAACGGCACTCCTTATACCTCCTCCGACGACGGCAAGGAAACAAGAGTAAACCTCTATAACGAGTGGGTAAGCAATCTTCCCGATGACGCCCGCACCGCAAGCGGCGATCTCAGCGACGCTACTCCTACCGCTCTTGACAAGGCTATCGGCGAATGGAAGACCTTGACCGTTAACTTTACCGTTTCCGGTATCGAGGGCGGCTCCGCTCCCGCAGAAACCGAAGCTCCCGCCGCTACCGAGGCTGCTTCCGCAGGCAATACCGCAGCTCCCGCAACCGCCGACAAGAACAATGCCGACACAGGCGTTGAGGGCGTAGCTGCCGTTGCAGGTATCGCTATCGTAGCCGCAGGCGCTATCATAGTTGCCAAGAAGAGAAAGTAAGCTTTCTTTAAAACAGTAAACAGGCTAATAAATCGACCCGCCGAGACTCAGCTTCGGCGGGTCGATTTTATTCAATATCACACAGCAACATTATTTTTAATATTCCCCTCAATAAATCCCTTTAAGTTATCCTCCACTATGCCCATCAGTCTTTCTCTTGTTTCCTTGGAAGCCCAAGCGATATGGGGAGTGATAATACAATTTTCAATGCCGAAAAGCGGACAACTCTCGGTCATCGGCTCGGTCCTCAGCACATCGGTGCCCATTCCGAAAAGCTTACCCGACCGCAGCGCCCGCGCCGCGTCCTCCTCCGACACAACGCCGCCTCTTGCGGTATTTATCAGAATTGCTCCGTCCTTCATTCGAGCTATCGTTTCCGAGTTTATTAAATTTTCCGATTCCTTATTCAGCGGACAGTGCAGAGTTAAAATATCGCTTTCCCCAAGCACCGTGTCAAGATCGGCAAGACAAACGCCGTTTACCGATCTTTTCGAGCGGTTGTAAGCTATGACCCTCATTCCGAAAGCGTTTCCGATCTCGGCGACCCGCTGCCCGATGCTGCCCAGCCCGATTATTCCCAAAGTTTTTCCCCTAAGCTCCATGGTCGGTATGGGGAACATACTGAAGGTGCGGCTCTTCACCCAGTCTCCCCGATCCACAAGCCCCTTGTAGGCATAAACACGGTTGGTAAGCTCCAAGATAAAGGCAAAAACCAGCTGCGCCACCGAATCGGTGGAGTAGGAGGGAGCGTTGCACACGGCTATGCCTCTTTCCTTGCAGTAGGGTATGTCTATATTGTTGTAGCCCGTGGCAAAAAGACCGATATACTTAAGCCCTTTCGCGTCCTTAAGGTTGTCTCTGTTTAAAGGCGTCTTGTTGCAGAGAACGATATCCGCGTCCCTTACTCTTTCTCCGACCTCGTTCTCGGCGGTGAGCCCGTAATATTCCACATCGCCCAAGGCCTCCAGTCCCTTAAAGCTCAGATCGCCCTGTGTAACGGTGTCCGCGTCCGTAACAACTATTTTCATATCAGCCTCCGTTCTTTCCCGCTCTCTTTTTCGCTTTTAAATATTCACGGTAATCCTTTATATACTGCTTTCGGTATTCGCGCCTTGCCCGTTTTGCTTCCTTGTACTCCCTGCGTCTTTCGTTGAGCTCCGCCACTGCTTTCTCATACGTTACGTCGTACTTCTTGCCCCAAATATCCATAAAGGGGGGCTTTATCAAGAGGAAAACACCGATCGCAGCAATAAATATGCTTATAAACTGAGAGCTTGACAGCGCTCCCAAATGACCTCTTATAGAATCTCCTCTGAAATATTCCAGTATAAAACGAATAACTCCGTAGCAGGAAAGGTAAAGCCCCGAAGAAAGCCAGCGTCTGCACGTTTTGCGATATACCGCAAACAGAACGGCCCACAAAATAAGGTCAAGCAAGCTTTCGGCGAGCTGCACGGGAAAAAGCTCGACTCCCGCAGGCGCGCCGCCTAAGCTTCCGTTGGGATACACTATCGAAAAGGGACCGTGATATTCCGTTCCGAAGCAGCAGCCGCCCAAAAAGCAGCCCACTCTTCCGAAAGCGTGAAACAGCGGCACTCCGACAAAGGCAATATCCGACATTTCCGAAACGGGCGTTTTATAGTGCAGTATATAGATAAACCCGCCCGCCGCGGCTCCGATAAGACCGCCGTAAAAAACCAAGCCTCCCGAAACGGTAAGCTTTATCCATTCCCAAAGGTTACTAAAAAAATTCAGATCCTCCCGATAGGAATAGTCTATGGAGGTCACGGCGTACATAAACTTTGCGCCTATTATAAGACCGAACGCCGCAAATACCAGCATAAGCAGGATATCCTGCATATCGACCCTTACTCGGGCTTTTTTTCTCGGAAAGCGGCACTGTAAGGCGCAAAAAAACGATATGGCTATCCCGCCCAATATCGCGCAAACGGAATAGGATGGAAATTCTCTGCCGAAAATGTAAATATAAGGGAGCATATTACGCCTTTCCTAATAAAACAGGATCATAAAGCAAGATCACATATAACTGTCCCAATAGTAATCCCAATCATAATTGTAATCCGACCATTCGTCCACCACCGAAGTACAGGCTCCTCCGCCTATTGCGCCGATACAGGCAAGGCAGGACACAAAGAATATAAGCGATATGACCGTTCCGATAATGCCCATTACAAGCCCCGCCGTTGCCATTCCGCCGACAAAGCCTTTCTTTTTGGCGCAGGCGGCGGTCACTATTGCGATTATCCCGAGAATTATACCCAATATAGCGAGAGGACCCGTATAGGACACCACCAGCGAAAAAATACTGCACACAAGCGAAGCGGTGGCAAGACCCTTTCCGGGCTGGGGAGGCATAGGCGGCTGGTATTGAGGCTGCCCGTACCGGTATTGCTGATAGGGAGGCTGTTGATACGGAGGCTGCTGATACTGCGGATTTTGTCGGTACTGCTGATATTGCCCGTACTGCGGATACTGCTGTCCGTAGCTCTGCTCGGGATATCCGCCGCTTTGGTTACTGTCGTTTGCGCCCTGAACGGGTCGGTTATTTTGTATCGGTTGAGCCTGCTGAGGCTGTTCCTGCTGAACAGAGCCGTTGTAATCGTTGTTCATCATATTCCTCCGAATGGGTAAGCGTATTTTTTATATTTTATCACATAATTTTCATATTGTCAATATGAGGCATAATTTAAGCACGGAAATCAATTTTCAAAAGTATTGACAAGCATGGTATAATAGAGTTATGAA
>JAMPHV010000088.1 GCA_023663265.1 Bacteroides sp. | reverse complement strand
TGGGGAAACTTAAATTATAACAAAAAAACGACCCGTTTTCGACAGGTCGTTTTTTTACAGCATCTTTTTTCAGCCCTTTTTTGATATTACGTCTGCGATTTTTTTATTCCGAAAAACAGTCTTAAAAATCCTGCCAAGAATCTTGGACTTTTTACCACTACGATTTTCATATGTACCTCTCTTTCCTTTTCTACCTGCACGTCAGCAGCCATATCCCCGCCGCCGTAAGCGCAAGCGCTATTATTACGAGAGCGAGCTTAACGGAAAGAAAGCACAGACATATCAGCGCAGCAGCAAAAGCTGCTATTGCAAGCCTTTCATTTATTTTACAGCAATTGTTACGCCGCCGCATATCCCCGCTCCTTTCCGTCTTTACATTATTTTATTCGGAAAGAGTTTTTTTGTTACAGCCCTATTTGGGATCGTTATTGCGAACGTCCTTTGCGCCTTTTTTTCGCTTGCGGCTCAAAGCGGAAAAAACGACGATTATTATTACGACAGCCGCCGCGCCGATGGCGGCGTATATGATAAGCGTTTCGTCAACGGTCTGCTTGCGCGCCGACAGCTCGAATTGATTCAGCTTTGAGGTGAAAACAAGGTAACGGCCGTCCCGTTCATATTCGACAGGCTCGTTGTTTACGAAAAGCTCAGTCTCGTTTTCATCGGCGTAATAGCGCACGGTGTGGGTCTCGGCGCCGTCGTCGGGAACGGTAAGCAGCCAACATACGCCGTTCCCCTTGCTCTCGTATACGCTGAGCTCCTCGCTGCCGAAGCTTCCCTCGACCACGAATAAGGGAAGTCCGTCATCGCGGCACGCGTCGGAGGCAAGAGCGGTGATAAGATTACGGTATTCCGCGTTGACGGTCTTTCCGAATTTGAGGTCGGACCCGTCAAATTCCTCCCACTCCGCAAAGCAGCCTCTTTTTTCGGGAATAGCGGGGATATCCTCTTCGTTTACGCTGTCGCCGTAGGAATATTCGAGCGTATCCACGATCTCGCCGTCGGCGGTAAAGATAAGCTTTATGGTCTTGAACTCGTCGGGAACGCCGGACAGGGACAGCATTTCCTTATAGCTTACGGGGTATGCTTTTTCCGCGTAGCTTATGCCGTCCGCCGCGCCGCTCCCGTTTTCGACAAAGGCGTTGTCCGAAAGCTCGCCGGTGCACTGACCGACTACCGCGCCGCTGAACTCGTCGCTGTTCTTTATTTCGCAGAAGCTGCGGCAGCCGCTTATGTCTGCGCCTCTTCCCGCGATACCGCCCACATAGTCGCCGCCCTCGAGGCTGCACATGGCGCTGCTGCCGATTATCCTTGCGGCAGAATCTCCAGCAACGCCTCCCACAAAGCCGCCCGAGGAGGAGCTGACATCTCCGAAGCCGCCGCAGCCGATAACGCAGCCCGTGGACATTTCACCCACGATACCGCCTGCGGCGTTTTTCTTTGAGGTTATTTTTCCGTAGCTGTTACAGTCGCGCACTACGGTTCTCAGCATATACATAAAGCTCAGCGAGCGTTCGCCGATCGCTTCGGCGGTATCGCTTTCGGGATCGAAGGAGTTGTCCGTGCCCATTGTTCCCGCAATACCGCCCGTGTTCAAGTCGCCGCTCACTTCGCCGTAGTTGGTGCAGGAGGCGATCTTGCCCTCGGCGTAGCCGCGGCTGTCCTCCGCCGACACGTCCTCGGTGTACTCCCTTTCTTCAAGGGCGGCGTCGCGTATTTCGCCGATCATTTCAAAAATTATATCCGCTATGACGGCGCATTGATCGTTTATCGCTCTGATATCCTCCGCTAAAATATTGCTCATATCCGAGGCGGAGCCGTTAAGACGGTCAAGCTCCGCCGTAAGGGCTTCAAGCTCGGAGGAAAGCTCGCCGCGGGCTTCGATAAGTCCGTCGTCGGCCCCCACAAAGACAATATCCGATTTTTCGGCAAAGAAATCCGTTATGCCGCCTATTCCCTCCGCGGCTCTGCCCAAGCTGTCGGCAGCCTCGCTTATATCGGAGCTTGCCTCGGAGGCGCAGTATGAAGCGGCAACGGCGTTTGCCGAAGCGCCGCTGAGAAAGTCCCAGGAGTCCTGTACCAGCTCCAGGGCGCTTTTGGCGTGCTCTCCCGAGGCGGCCGCGCTGTCCGAGGCGTTTTTAAGGCAGTCGAGGACAAGATACAGCTTCTCCGCGTCAAGCTCGGGAGACGAAACGTTTTCGTCGGTAAGCCCCGAAAGGTATTCGGCGTCCTTTTTCATTTCGTCAAAAACGGCGGCAATGTCGTCGTTGAAGTTATCCAGCGCGCTGCTGTCTATAATTTCGGAGAGAGCAGAGGAAAGCTCCGAAATATCCCATATCAGCTCCGACATGCTTCCGATCACGTCCGCGGCCGCCTCGGCAAGCTCTCTGAGGCTTCCGTCGTCGATAATATCCTTTAGTATATCGAGATATTCTCCGTATTCGTCATAGATAAGATCGTCGGTGCCGCCTATGTATACGTGATTCTCCGCGGACAGCTTTTCGCTCAGCGTATCTATCGCGCGGCTGAGTCTGTCAAGAGCGTCGGACAGCTCCGCCGCGTCCTCCGAAACGGCTGTAAGGGCGGCTCTTATCCTTTCTCTCGAGTCTTCAAGCTCTTGAGCCCCGCCGAACTCGTCCATAGCCTTAAGCAGCGCGGCGGCGCTGCCGCTGACGGAGCTTACGGCAAATTTGACAGCGTATATATCGTTTTCCAAGGCGTCCAAGGCGTCCGCCATTTTCTGCGGATCGCCGAGCCCCTCTCTGAGATTCATCAGGGCGGAGCTTACGGAGCTTGAAGCGTTTTGCAGCTCGGTTACGGCGCCGTCGAGCTCGTCAAGGGAGCCGAATATTATTTCCGTGCCCTCGTCCAGACCGTTCAAGCTGTCGCCGAGAAGCCCGCCCGCTTCCGTAAGCTTGTCGAAGCCCTCCGATACGCTGTCCGCCGAAGCCGTTACCGAATCGACCACGGGCGGCAGCATATCGATAAAGTCGGAAACGCGCGAGGAAAGCTCGTTTACCGAGCTTATGTCCGCGTTGACGATACGCTCCGCCTCGGACATCATGGAGTCGCTTCTGTTTCGTATGCTTTCAAGGGAAGCGTTAACGCTGCCGAAGCTCCCCGAAACGGCGGCAGTGCCGCTTTCGGCGTCGTCAACGGCGTTTCCAATCAAGACACCGAGCTGTTCAAGGCTTTCCTTTAGCCTGTCGGCGCGGCTTTGAGAATAGGATATCATAAAATGCGGCTCCGCCTGACCGACTATCCCGCCTACGTCCTTTCTGCCGCTGACCGCTCCGTAATTTTGGCAGCCGCTTATATAGCCGTCCTGCCTGCCCGCAATGCCGCCGATATTGTACCCGATGTGAGGGTAGCCTACGGCTCCGCTGTTCCTGCAGCCTTGGACCGAGCCCGAGGAGAAGCCCGTTATACCGCCGATATCGGTAACGTCCGAGATGCCCTCGGTGGTATAAAGCTCCTCCACGCTGATATCCTCAAGCTCGGGGGATTCGTCGGTAACGTTGGTGTTCACCGAGCTTTCGTTTGTACAGGAGACGATATATCCGAAATTTTCGCCGACTATCCCTCCCGTAAAATGATCCGCCTGTATGCGTCCCGAGACGCGGCAGGAGGATATTACGGCTCCGTCCTCGTTCACGCCCGCGATGCCGCCGCACCTGTCCCTGCCCGAGACGGTCCCGCTGAAGGAGCAGCTTACGATACGTCCGCGGTTTACGCCCGCGATACCGCCGCATTTTTCCGCCGTTCCCGCGGGAGACGCGCTTCCGCTGACGTTAAGATTTTTTACGGTGCCGTTTTTTTCAATGCAGCGGAACAAGCCCGTTACGGAGGCGCTGTCCGTTATGTTCAAGCCCGATACGGTATGACCCTTTCCGTCAAATATGCCTCCGAAGCTTGGCACGGGCTTTATGTCCGTGCCCGCAAGGCTGATGTCGTTTTCCAGAACGAACACCTTTCCGACGGAGTAGCTGTCCAAAACGCAGTTCTCGGCAAATTCCCTAAATTCCTCCGCCGTGCTTATGCGGACGGTGCCCTTTTGCTCGGCGGCGGGAAGAGCGTATACGACCTCTTGAAGCGGCAGACCCGACATAAGCAGAGCCGCCGCGAGAAACGCGGAAATTATTTTACACATGCTGCGCATTTTCGCTCACCTCCGTTTCCGAAAGCTCGGCAGGTTCAATATTTTTGCTTTCTATTTTAGCATCTATGTCGCCGACGATGATACCGTTGACCACCGCGTCGATACGTCCGTTAACGTAGCCCCTCACAAGTCCCGTGACCGCTATTCCGCTGCCGCTTACCTGCGTGCGCTCGCGCTTTTTGATGGTAAAGGAGGTCTTTTCTATGATAACGTCGCCCAGCAGCAGTATCTGCGGCAAAACTCCCATTACGAGAACAATGGAGATTATCGTGCCGCGCCCGAGACATACGCCGATAGAAGAGATCGTGCCGTCCGTTGAAAGCTGTCCTATAAGGATTCCCGCAGCCGCAAGAATGGTGCCCGAGGTTATTATGGTCGGGAACGCTTGGTTCAGGGTTTCGGTTATGGCTTTTTTGATCGGCATTTCCTGCTTAAGCTCCATATATCGGCTTGATATAACGATAGCGTAGTCGATATTGGCGCCCATTTGTATGGAGTTAACTATAAGATAGCTCAAGAAAAACAGCGGCTCGTCCTCAAAGGTCGGGAAAGAGAAATTCATCCATATCGACCCTTGTATCACCGCTATGAGAAGCACGGGAAGACCCGCGCTCTTGAAGGTGAAAAGCAGGATCATTATAACGAACAGAGCCGAAAGGATACTGATAGTAAGGTTATCGTTGACAAAGGAGGAGGAAAGATCGTAGTCGCTGGTGGAATTGCCCACAAGGTAAACGTCCTCGGGGTAAAGCTTCGCGGCTTCCTCGTGAATGGTGCCCAAAAATTCAAAGGTCTCCTCTCCCTCCTCGGGAAGCGTCAGATAAACCAATATGCGGCTGTAATTTTCGGTTTTCAGCTGGAGCAGGGCGTCGCTCAGCGTTTCGTGAAGCTCCTCGAGAGTGTCCATCATATCGCCGTCAAGAGTCACATAGCCCTTTTCCACCTCGTCATAGGCGAACATAAACATATCTATAAGCGGAACGCCGTACTGTGAAAGACCGTTCACCACCTCGCCGTAATTTTCGTCGTTGACGGCATAGGCGGCGTACAGCACCTGGGCTATCTCGTAATCCAGGTCCACAAGCTCCGAGAACTGTCTCGGCGTAAGCTTATCCGTCAGCACATAGCCGTCCATCGCTTCAATGTTGGCAAGCCCCATGCAGGAATCCACCTCGGGATAGCTTTCGAGGCGCTTTATGAGCTTCCCCTCGTTTTCGTAGCTTCCCGCGGGCACCACAAGGGCGGCAAGATTGGTGGAGCCGAAGCTGTCCTTGATCTTGCGGACGGCTATCTGCGATTCGCTTTGCCGCGGGGTCTCCAGGTCGGTGGTACCGTAGCAGTAGGGACATTGATTTGCGAATACCGCGGCGAAAGCCACGACAATAACGAATACGGGAGGTATAACGTATTTTGTGGCAAAAGCGAATTTTCCCACAGCGGAAATGGTGGGAACGAAATTTTTATGTACGCTTTTGTCGATAAGCTTGCTGAAGACCATAATAAGCCCCGGCATAAGAGTAAACACCGACAGCAGGCTCAGCATAATGGCTTTTATCAGCACTATAGCCAGATCCGCGCCTATCTTAAACTGCATAAACGCCAAAGCGATAAGTCCCGATATGGTGGTGAGAGAGCTGGAGGATATCTCGGGTATAGCCTTGCTCAATGCCAGTATGCAGGCTTCTCTCGGCTCTAAGCGTTCGTGCTCCTCGGTGTAGCGGTGTATCAGGATTATCGCGTAGTCTATCGCCAGGGCGAGCTGAAGAACGATGGTTACCGAGTCGGAAATAAATGAAATGGTGCCCAACATAAAGTTGGTGCCCATATTCAGTACCGCCGCCGCGCCGAAGGTCATTATCAGCACGGGTATCTCCGCATACGCCTTGGAGGTAAAGAAGAGCACCACAAGAATAATACCCGCTGCGATAAGCGTTACAACGCCCATTTCCTCCGCAAGCTGCGCGGAGGCGTCGTTTCCCACCTCGCTTGAAATATAAACGTCGTATCCCGAAAGCAGCTCCTTGATCTCGGTCATGGCGTTCTTGCTTATTTCGTCGTCCGCCTCGCCCTCGAAGGTCACGGAAAGCATGGCGGAGGCGTTTTTGAAGTGCTCCTCGGAATCGTCCAGCTCGACGCCGCTCACTCCGCGGACATTTTCCACAAGCTCCTTAAGCTCCTCCGCCTTTTTATAGGTGATGTTGGACACCATCACCGAGGCGGAGCCGTAGGTCACAAATTCCTCGTCCATAAGCGTAAGCCCCTGCCGCGTTTCGGTGGTTTCGGGCAGATATTGGGTTATGTCGTTTTCAACGCTTACCCAATTCTTGGAAAATACGCTGAAGATCAGTGCAAAAATGAACAGCAGGAAAAAAAGATTCCTTTTGTCTACAATAAACGCGGCGATCCTGTACATCGGCGTTTCGGTCTCTCCGCCGCTTACGGAAACAACTTTTTTAGACAAAGGAATTACCCCCTTTCTTGTGATTTAAATTTATTATAATATGATACTCTCCGCGAAAATTTTTTCAAGATTAAATTCAAATAAAAAAATTACGTAAATCAAAATCAAAATTGGTAATTTTTACGAAAAATGTAAAAAAAAGAAAAAGCAAAATTTATTTTAAAAAATGTAAAAAATACTTGACATTTAGTTAAGACTATGTTACAATTAGCTTGAACAAAAAAGACAAAGGATCACGGTACCGATCTTTGTGAGAAAAATTTTCTTAGGAGGGAATGCCTCGGGAATGGCGAAAAATTTAAAAATGAAGGCGGCAAGAGCCGCGCTCGACCTGTCACAGGACGAGCTTGCCAAAAAGGCGAGCGTTACGCGGCAAACCATAAGCGCGGTGGAAAACGGAGACTATAATCCTACCATAAACCTTTGCATAGCGATATGCAAGGCGTTGGGGAAAACTCTCGACGAATTGTTTTGGCAGGAATGATCTATACGGAAAGGAAATAAAAAAATGAGCTTAAAATCCTTCGATAAATTTTGCGAAAAAATGATAATGAGCGAACCCGTCTCTCAAAAGATGATATTTGACGAGCGGCAGAAGCAGGTGCGCTCCAAGCTTAACATCGAGGTGCTGATCATATTCGGCGCCGCTGTTTTTGCCAACACCGTTTTTATGGAGCGGCTGTATCAATGGTGCGACACCTTTTCCGCTCCCATGCTTATGATAGCGAGCGTTTGTCATATGTATTGGATGCTGCGCTGTTATTTTTCGGGAGCGGTCTTCGGCATAAACGGCGTACAGTCCGCTAAGTGGTCGGCGGTGTTTTTTATGGTAATGATACCTGTTTATTTTCTGCTCATCTCGGACGAATTGTTTGAGGAGGGCGGCGCTTTCGGCAACGGCATGGTGTCGTCATATTTGGTCGTCGGCATAACCTACGGTATTCTGTTTGTCAGTACGCTTACGACCTATATCCTTGCCAAGAGAACGGAGAAGAGAGAGGAAACTTAAGAAAGCACGATCCCGCATTTTTTCAAAATTCCTTAATATAATTTATTACGGACAGGTCTATCGGAGGAAAGGAGCAAAAAATGCGGGAATTGACGGAGATAAGCGGCGATACGGGTATGGCTCGGGCAAAGGCGGAGATGGAAAAGGAGACGGGGGAGCTTCGGGAGAGCTCGGCGGCGCCGCAGATCAAGGAGATCGGTTTTTTTACCGCCCCAAAAAGGGTAAAAAAGAAAACGGAGGGCAGCATAATAGCCTTTCAGGTTATTTTTACCGCCGTATTTTGCCTTATGTACAGGCTTTCCGCCATTGCCGCCCCCGAGCTTTATTTTAACATAAACGCTTATTTGGAGCGGCTTTTCGGGTGGTAAGCCTTAGGATAGGCGGGATAAGGATAGGGCTTGATTTCTCCTTTTTCGCGGTGGTGGGCGTGTTTCTTGCCTTCGACAAAAGCGGCTACGGAATATACTGCCTTTTCGCCTGCTTCTGCCATGAGCTGGGACATTTGGTGGTAATGCTGCTTGAAAAAAAGCCGCCGGGGGAAATGATCTTCAGCGGCGGAGGTATCTGTATAAAACAGCGGTACGACGCTTCCGCCGCCGTCTTGGCGGCGGGCTGCGCGGTAAATTTCGTTTTGTTCGCGCTGTTTTGTTTTGTGCTTCCGCGGGACAGCATTTTTAAGCTGATGTTCGGCGGCGCTAACCTTGTTATAGGCGTTTTTAATCTGCTGCCCATGGGCGAGCTGGACGGAAAACGGCTGCTTGAAAGGCTTTGCTTTAAGCTGCTGCCCTATTCCTCCGCACAGCGGCTGATCGGCGCGGCCGAGCTTGCGCTCGTTATACTGTCGGCGGCTGCCGCTGTCCTGCTTTTGCTTGCGGGAGCGGTCAATCTTACGGCGGTATCGGTGACGGTCTATCTTTTTCTTATGGATATTCTTCTGAGAAAAGACAAATTAGACCTCCTCGGAAACTGGAGAAGTGCCGTATGACGCAGCAATTTTGCCGTAAG
>JAMPHV010000087.1 GCA_023663265.1 Bacteroides sp. | reverse complement strand
TCATAACGATTTCTCCGTTTTTTGCTTTGAATTTTGGGGAAACTTAAATTATAACGAAAAAACGACCCGTTTTCGACAGGTCGTTTTTTTTACAGCCCCTTCTGCGATTAAAATTACGCTTGACAGCCGCCGATAATAATAATATAATTTAATACAATGAATAAAATATCAGTGACAATAACAACAACACCGACATGGAGAAAAGTATGACGGATTTTTTAATAAGGCTTTTTATCGGAAAGGAAAGCGGCGGGAACGCGGAGGTCAGAAAAAAATACGGCTTTCTGTCGGGCATAACGGGTATTACGCTCAATCTTTGCCTTTTTGCGGGAAAGCTGCTTGCGGGCGTTCTTTCGGGGGCGATCTCGGTAGTTGCCGACGCCATGAACAATCTTTCGGACGCGGGCTCCTCAATAGTTAATATGGTGGGTTTTAAGATAGCCCATACTCCGCCGGACCGCGAGCACCCCTTCGGGCACGGGCGCGCGGAATATGTTGCGGGTCTGATCATTTCCTTTATTATAGCTCTTATGGGAGTGGAGCTGGCAAAAAGCTCCGCTGAAAAAATCGCCGCTCCCGAAAGACCCGAAGCGACCGCGCTCACTTTTATCATACTGTCCGCTTCGGTATTGGTAAAGCTCTGGCTCTTCTTTTTTAACCGCAGGCTCGGTGAACAAATAAACTCGGTTTCCTTAAAAGCAGCCGCCGCGGACAGCGTTTCCGACGCCGCTGCCACGCTTGCGGTCATAGCGGGAATGGCGGTAAGTCTTATCTTTAACGTAAATATTGACGGATATGCGGGTCTGCTGGTATCGGCATTTATCGTTTTTTCGGGAATAAAGACAGCTAAGGAAAGCTTGTCTCCCTTACTGGGTCAAATGCCCGAAAGAGAGCTGGTGGAGGATATAAAAAGCACCGTTTCCTCTCATGAGGGGATAATAGGGATACACGACCTTATCGTACACAACTACGGGGTAGGAGTGAGCTTCATTTCCTTTCACGCCGAGGTTTCTTCTTCAATGCCGCTTTCCTCGGCGCACAGCTTGATAGATGAAACGGAAAAGGAGCTCAAGGATAAATTCGGCTGCGGCATTACTATCCATATCGACCCTGTGGATATAAACGACGAGGAAACCATGAGGCTTTACGCAGAGGCGACCGAGGCGGTGAAAAAAATAGACGGCTGTCTTTCGATACACGATTTCCGCGTAATAAAAAGCGCGGCGGGAAACACTTTAATATTTGACCTGACAGTGCCTTATAAATTTAAGTTTTCGGACAGACAGATAAGAGAAATGACTGAAAACGCCATAAAAGAAAGGCACAAAAGCGCGGTCCCGATAATAAACGTGGAAAGACAGCTGGCAGAGCTTGACTAAAAGCCCGTTTTGTGGTAAAATTCTTTTATATGGAAAAATTACGGAAACGGGGCTTGTGCTTGTGGAAAATAAATTGATCGTTATAGAGGGACTGGACGGCGGCGGAAAAACCACTCAGCTTGAACTGCTAAAAAAAGTATATCCCGATTTCAGATACATTACCTTTCCCAACTATTCCTCGCCCTCGGGACAGATAGTGACAAGCTATCTTAAAGGGGAATACGGGGAAAAGGACGGTTATGTCAGCGCCTATACCGCAAGCTGTTTTTATGCGATAGATCGCTACACCAGCTACAAGACGGATTGGGAAAGGGATTATTTAAGCGGGAGGATAGTCGTTTCAGCCCGCTATGTCAGCAGCAACGCCATGTATCAGATGACCAAGCTGCCCGAGGAAAATTGGGACGGATATATGAATTGGCTGTTCGATATGGAATATAATAAATTCGGTATGCCAAAGCCTTATGCCACGATTTTTCTCGATATGCCCACCGAAGTTTCGAGAAAGCTTTTGCTTAAGCGTTACGGCGGAGATGAGAAAAAGCTCGATCTCCATGAAAGCGATATCGAGTTTATGAACGCCTGTCGGAGGACGGCGGCTTATGTTGCCGAGAGGGAGGGCTGGAGCGTTGTTTCCTGTGCGGAAAACGGCGAGCCGCTGCCCATTGACGCGATACATAAGGAAATTATTAAAAAAATAGAAGGATCGTTAAAATAAACTATGCTTGATTTCAGAGATATAAGGCTTGAGGATAAGAACTGGATAAAAGAGCTGCTGTCTTATTCGGATTACAGAGGCTGCGAGTATACCTTCGGAAACAATTTTATCTGGAGCGAGCCCTTTGACATAAGGATCACAAGGTTTAAGGACTTTTATATAGTGCAGAGCGAGGGCGAATTTTTTTACCCCGCGGGAAGAGGAGATTTCAAGGAGGTCGTCGAGGAGCTGAGGGCTTACCGCCGTCAGCAGGGAAGGCGGTTATGCTTCGGAAGCGCCCCGAGGCTCGGAGCGGAGTATCTGAAGGAGACCTACGGAGACGGTATTGAAATTTATTCAAACCCCGATTTTTTTGATTACTGTTATAATTACGAGGACCTGGCTGCTCTCATCGGAAAGAAATATCATTCCAAAAGAAATTTTATCAACCGCTTTATTCAGAACGACTGGAGCTATGAAGCCGTTACAGCGGAAAATACAGCCGATTGTATGACACTGCTCGAGCAATGGAAAGAGGAAAATTCCGAAACCAAGGACCCCTCCATGGAGCAGGAGGTACAGGCCGCGAAAAAAGGCTTGGAATATTTTGAGCAGCTTGATTTCAGAGGCGGGCTCCTTCGGGTAGAGGGAAAACCCGTAGCGTTCACCTTCGGCGAGGGGATCAACAGCGACACCTTCGATGTTCACGTCGAAAAAGCCCTTTCCGACTATGACGGAACCTATCCCATGATAAACAGGGAGTTTGTAAATCATAGCTGCTCCGACTACAAATATATAAACCGCGAGGAGGACGTGGGCGAGGAAAATCTGAGAAAAGCCAAGCTGTCCTATCATCCCGCCTTTATGGAGGAAAAATTCCGTATTATTTTTAAGGATTAAAATAAATTATGAAAGGAATTAAAGATTATGATCTACTGTTTTTTAGCCGACGGATTTGAAGAAATGGAAGCCCTGTGCCCTATCGATATCCTTCGCCGCGGAGAATGCGAGCTGACGGTGGTGGGAGTAGGGGAGGAGATCATTACGGGCGCTCACGGCATAAGCGTTTGCGTTGATCTCACCGACAGCGAAACGACCCTTGACGATAATATTGAAATGGTGATACTTCCCGGCGGTATGCCCGGGACGCTGAATCTTGAAAAAAACGTCAACGTGCAAAGGGCGATAGATTACTGCGCCGCCAACGGAAAGCTTATCGCCGCTATCTGCGCCGCTCCGTCCATTTTGGGACATAAGGGACTTTTGAAGGATAAGGAGGCAATCTGCTTCCCCGGCTTCGAGGAGCAGCTTGATTGCAGGAAGCTTTCCGAGGAGCACGTTTGCAGGGACGGAAACATCATTACCGCAAAGGGCGCGGGCGTGGCTCAGGAATTTGGCTTAAAGCTGCTGGAATGCTTGAAAGGCAAGCCCGCCGCCGACAGAATGAAGGCTTCGCTGCAATGCAGATAAAAAGCGAGCTCAGAAAGCTGCTGCTGGAGGAAAGAAAGCGGTTTTCGGAGACATTGAGCCTTGAGTTCTCGCGCAGGATAAACGAAAACCTTTTTCGCCTTGAAGAGCTTAAGAGAGCCGAAACGGTTCTGTGCTACGTAAGCAAAAAAAACGAAATTTCCACCGAAGCGATAATTGCGCGCTGCTTGTCGGAGGGCAAAAAAATTGCCGCTCCCGTATGCCAGGGGAGCGAAATGATATTTAAGTATATAAGGGGCTTCGATGATTTGGAAAAGGGCGGTTTTTCCGTGTATGAGCCGAAGGAATACTGTGAGGAAGCAAGGATCGGAGGGGAAGCGGTTTGCGTTACGCCCGCTCTTTGCTTTAACGGAGACGGTTATCGGATAGGCTACGGAAAAGGCTTTTATGATAGGTTTTTTGAAAAAAACAAATGTAAGAGGGTCGGTCTTTGCCGCGAAGACCTTATTCGGGATTTTATTCCCGACGAGCACGACATGGCTGTCGATATTATCGTCACAGAGGAAAGAATAATAAGAATACGTTAAATATTCTCCTTTAAGGAAAGGAAAGAAAAATGGACAATCACGAAGAAAGACGGGGAAGAGACGAATTATCCGAGATACTCAGCCGAAACAAGGAGCGCAGGTTAATGGAAGAAGAGCGGGGCGGCGGAGCTCACGAGGATAAAGTCGGTGTTTTCCGCGAGGAATTGTTCGGAACGACAAAGCCCGAAGCAAGGTCAAGGCAAAATTCCGAGTCCAAGCCAAGCTCGGATCGGGTTTCCGACACAAGCCGCAGAGCAAGGTCCGCGGCTGAACGCAAAGCTTCGGCTTCCATACGCGGAAAGGGCGGCGGCGAGTTTAACGAGGACGAGCTACACGACATAGAGTTTGATTCGGAAACGGATAAGCCGATAACCGATAAGGCGCTGAGACGGGCGCGCGAGGCTCAGCGACAGCTTAAGAAGCAAAGGCAGACGAGAAAAACGATCTTTCAGATCATCTGCGGAGTCATCGTATCGGGAGCCGTTATTTTCTTCGGAGTAAAATTGGGCACCGGGCTGTACAGCGCAATTTCCGATTACGGAGGACTTGAGGACGACGAATTTCAGGTCGCCGTGGAGATACCCGATAATCCCAGCGTGGATCAGGTAGCGGAGGCGCTTAAGGAAAGCGGGATAGTTCAGGAGCCCGACGCATTTAAGCTCTATATCGAGCTTAAAAACAAGGACGAGGATTGGCGGCATAAGGGCGAAGCCTTTATTGGAGGCGAATATATCCTCTCCTCCTCCATGAATTACAGCACCATAATAGACACTCTCCTCCCCTCGGGCAGCGCAAGAAATACCGTGGACGTTACCATTATAGAGGGTATGACGGCGATAGAGATAGGCAGGCTTTTGGAGGAAAACTTTGTTTGCAGGGCGGAGGATTTTGAAAAGTACTACCGTGAAAAAATGGATAAGTACGATTTTGAACGCAGAGTAACGCCAAGCTATCTTAAGTTTAATCAGCTTGAGGGATATCTTTTCCCCGACCGATATGAGTTTTACGAGTGCAGCGCGCTTAAGGCTGACCCCGAGGCGGAGATCGACACCTCAAAGCAGGCGGAGGTAGCGGCGGAGAAGATATATTCCAACTTCAACTCAAAGATAACCAAGAGCATGTATAAGCAGATGAACGAGATGGGGCTTACTCTCGATCAGCTTATAACTCTTGCCTCGATGGTGCAGTCCGAAGTAAGCAATGTTGACGATATGAAAAAGGTTGCTTCCGTTTTTCTTAACCGTCTTGAATCCGGCGGAGACTTTTCAAAGCTCCAGTCGGACGTTACGGTGTTTTATGTACAGGACTTTATCGAGCCGTATTATGAGGATTACGGTCTTACCACCTCCTTGGCGGCTATTTCCCACGCCTACGATACCTACGAATGCGACGGGGTGCCCGTGGGAGCTATTTGTAATCCCGGAATGGACGCTATCAGCGCGGTGCTGGACGCGGAGGACACGGATTACTATTATTTTTGCGCCAATGAGGAAACGGGCGAAACGTTTTATGCGACCACTTTGGAGGAGCACGAGGCGAATCTCGTGCTGGCGGGGCTTGTATAACAAAGGAGTGCACTATGCTTGAATTGCTTTCACCCGCGGGTGATCTCGAATGCTTGGAGGCGGCGGTACGCTTTGGCTGCAACGCGGTTTATGTGGGCGGAAAAAGCTACGGAATGAGGGCGGCATCCAAGAATTTTGACTTTGACGAGCTGAAAAGGGCGGCGGAGCTTGCCCACGGTTCGGGAGTAAGGGTCTATCTGACCGTCAATACGCTTCCATCCAACGATGAGATAGACAGGTTTCCCGAATTTATTGAAAACGCCGCGTCGGCAGGGATCGACGCGGCTATTGTCTGCGATTTGGGGGTACTTGCCTTGGTGAAAAGGCATGCGCCCTCTCTTGAAATACATATGTCCACTCAGGTGGGCATAGTGAACTACGCCGCCGCTGCGGAGCTGTACAAATTGGGGGCGAAGCGGGTGGTGCTGTCAAGAGAAATAAGCCTTGAGGAAATAAAAAGGATACGTGAAAAAATCCCGCAGGATATGGAAATAGAAGCCTTCGTGCACGGCGCCATGTGCGTTTCCTTTTCGGGAAGGTGTCTTTTGTCGGCGTATATGACCAACAGAAACGCCAACAGGGGAGAATGTGCCCAGCCCTGCCGCTGGAAGTACAGCTTAATGGAGGAAAAACGTCCCGGTGAGTACTATCCCGTGTTTGAGGACGACGGAGGCGCTTATATACTTAACGCAAGGGATATGTGTATGATAGAACACCTGGACAGGCTTATTGACGCGGGAGTAAGCAGCTTTAAGATAGAGGGCAGAGCAAAGTCGGCTTATTATGTGGCGACCGTCACCAACGCTTACGCAGCCGCTCTAAAGTGCGCCAAGGAGAAAAGGGAGGTGCCGAAGTGGGTCAGGGACGAGGTATTCAATGTAAGTCACCGCGAGTACTGCACGGGGTTTTATTTCGGCAGCCGCGACGCGTCTCAGATATATGAAAGCAGCGGTTACATCAGAAGCCGCGACTTTGTGGGAGTGATAGACGGCTTTGAAAACGGTCGTGTGCTTCTTACGCAGAGAAATTACTTTACCGTTGACGACGATCTTGAGGTGTTGACACCCTTCGGCGAGCCCGTTAAATTTGAGCCTACGGCGCTGTATAACTCGGCGGGCGAGGAAATAAGGACGGCGAATAAGGCTGCGGAAAAGCTTTCGGCAGACTGCGGAAGAGAATTTCCCAAGGGATCGATGCTGAGGAAGGTCGTCAAATTTTGATCGTTTTTGCTTTAAGCTTTGCCAAAATTCAAAGTATAATGTTGAGAAATCGTTACAACAAAATTGGTGGATTTTTATATGGAACGTTTAAAAGGAATATTATTTTTTGATTTGGACGGCACTTTGCTGAGAGATGATAAAACGCTGTCACGGCATACTTTGGAAGTTGTTTCCAAATGCAAAGAGCAAGGCTTCTTAATTGGCGTTTCTACTTCCAGAAGCGAGCTAAACTGTCTGAAATTTTTAGGAGAACTGAAACCGAATATTATAATATCCAGCGGCGGGGCATTAGTACGGGCAGAAGAAAAAATTATCTATACGTCTTCTTTTTCGGCAGCGGAAACAAAAAAATTTATTGAAACAGCAAGAAATATATGCGGGTTGGATTGTGAGATTACGGTTGACACATTAGACGCACATTATTGGAATTATAAAACCGACCCGAAAGAACAGGATAACAGCTGGGGTGACAGCATATATACGGATTTTTTGGATTTTAACTGCGAGGCTTTGAAAATATGTGTTGAAATACCCCAATCCGGCTTGGCGAGGAAATTAAGCAAGTGTTTTTCCGAGCTTGACAGCAAGCGCTTTTCAGACGGCGATTGGTATAAATTTACGAAAAGCGGAACTACAAAGGAAAAGGCAATCTTGGCAATATGTGAAGCCTGCCATGCAGACGTATCGGAAATCATTGCTTTTGGAGACGATTATGCGGACATAGGAATGTTGCAGCTATGCGGCATTGGCGTAGCCATGGGCAATGCTATACAAGAGGTAAAAGATGTCGCAGACGCCATAACGCTTTCAAATGAGGAGGACGGCGTAGCCGCCTATTTGGAAAAAATTTTGCTGTAAATTTTTAGAATATGCTGATCGACAAATCGAGAGTTGGAGGATAAAATGGATAGACCTATTACAACATTATTTATGCTAATGTCTGTTGACGGAAAAATAAGTACCGGTGCAGCAGATGATTTAGATATAGATAAGGATTTTCCCAAAATCAAAGGAGTTAATGAGGGCTTACATCAATATTACGAAATAGAGCAAACAACAGATTTATGGTCTTTGAACTCAGGCAGAGTGCAAGAAAAAATGGGTGTTAATTCAAAGGGAATACCAAAACAAACATCGGTTTCCTATGTAATAATTGACAATAAGCATTTGAATGAAAACGGTATACGTTATTTTTGTGCTTTATCGAAAGAGTTTGTGCTAATTACGACAAATAAAAAGCATTCCGCATTTAATGTAGAGGAAAGAAATCTTCATATTATATATCAAGATGAATTATCCTTAAAAGACGCACTTATAAAGCTTAAATCCGAATATGGCTGTGAGAAAATAACGATCCAGACCGGAGGAACACTAAATAGCTTGTTTCTTCGTGAAAAATTGTTTGATTATGTTGATATTGTTATTGCCCCTGTTCTGATCGGCGGTAAGGATACTTCTACTTTAATTGACGGAAAGTCCTTGACAGCGGAAAGCGAGTTATCAAAATTAGGTGTTTTGAAGCTGGAAGAATGCGTTATTTTGGAGAACTCATATTTACGATTGAAATATGAGATAATTCGATGACAGCTTCGAGTTTGTTCACTTTAAAAACGGGATTTATGCTTGACCGATTTGTTGAAATTTGATATAATTTAATTATGATTGTTGTCGTGAATATGTAGAATGGCAAAGAATTTTATATGCTAGTATGTCGGAACCGGAAGACGCATCGGATTTGGGCGGTGTTGTTACAGTGAAATGATTTTGCTGTAAATTTTTTTAATGTGCTGATCGATAAATCAGA
>JAMPHV010000086.1 GCA_023663265.1 Bacteroides sp. | reverse complement strand
CCGCGGGAGGCGCGCTGCTCTCGCTTCCGAGCAAAAGAGAACATCACATAATATGCAATTTTAAGAATTAGTAAATCAGTGCTTTTATGAAAATTAAGGCATTATCTTAAGCGCAGTCAAAAAAATAGTATCTCCGGTTTAGAAATTTTGAGGAAACTTAAATCAATTATCAATTGTCAATTATTATAACAAAAACGACCCGTTTTCGACAGGTCGTTTTTTTACAGCCCCTTTTAAGCCGTTTCATATTTTCATCTGCGCTGAAATTTCAAGAGTTAAATAATTTCAACGACCTCATACCCTGCGTCCTCGACCGCTTTTTTAAGAACGTCGTCGCCTACCTCGGTGCTTAACTCAATATATGCGGTCTTGGCTTCAAGGTCTACCCTTGCCTGTACCCCGTCGATCCCGTTAAGCGCCTTTTCAACTCTTGCGCTGCAATGTCCGCAGCTCATTCCCTCAACTGTCATTTGCTTGGTCATAATGTTTTCTCCTTTGCTGTTATTGTTTATTTCCACCGCTTCATCGGCAGGTTCCACCTTAAGGGACTCCGTTAAGACTTCTCCGGAATCCAAAACGGTTTCATGCTTAAATTTAAAGAGCTTGAGCCTTAGCGCGTTGGTTACCACGCAGAAGCTTGAAAGGCTCATAGCGAGCGCGCCGAACATAGGGTCAAGATGCCAGCTGAATATCGGTACAAAAGCGCCCGCCGCGAGAGGAATACAAAGCGCGTTGTAGAAAAAAGCCCAAAAAAGATTTTCCTTGATATTCCTAATAACCGCCTTACTGAGCTTTACCGCGCCCGATACGTCTAACAGGCTGTTTTTCATCAAAACGATATCGGCGCTGTCTATGGCGATATCGGTACCCGCACCTATCGCCATTCCCACGTCCGCGCGCGCAAGAGCGGGAGCGTCGTTTATTCCGTCGCCCACCATCGCGGTAAGCTTGCCCTCCTCCTGAAGCTGTCTGATGACCCTTTCCTTATCCTGCGGAAGCACCTCGGAGATCACTCGGTCAATACCCAAGCGTTTTCCCACCGCCTCCGCCGTTCTTTTGTTGTCGCCGCTGAGCATTACCACCTCGATACCCATGCTCTTAAGCTCGCTCACCGCCGCCGCGGCAGTGGGCTTAACGCTGTCCTCCACTCCCACGATTCCTATTATAATACCATTTTCGGCTATATACAAAGGCGTAGCTCCGTTATCTGCCAGCGTATCGGCTCTGCTTTTCCACTTAGCGGTATCTATGCCGTTATCGTTCATAAGTGCAAGATTTCCCGCAAGGCACGGTATTCCGTTTACTTCGGCATAGACTCCCTTTCCGAAAAACGCCTTGAAGCCGTCCGCCGACAGCAGAGTTACCTTGTTTTCCTCGGCGCAGTTTAAAACAGCCTCCGCCAAGGGGTGCTCCGACTTCTTTTCAAGGCTTGCAGCAACGGTCAGTATATGATATCGTGAAACGTTTTCCGCCGATTCGATAACGCTTACTGCGGGCTTACCCGTAGTGACGGTGCCCGTTTTGTCCATTACGACCACATTAAGCTTGTGAGCGATCTCAAGGGCGGAGGCTGATTTCATTAAAATGCCGTTTTCAGCGCCCTTGCCTGTTCCCGCCATGATCGCCACGGGAGTAGCCAAGCCGAGAGCGCAGGGACAGGAAATAACGAGCACCGAGATAGCGGTGGACAAAGCCGTTTCCGTCCCTTCGCCGCAAATAAACCATATCAGACCCGAAATAAGCGCGATAGTTATAACGACCGGCACAAAAATACCGCTTATCTTATCCGCAAGCTTGGCGATAGGAGCCTTCGAGCCTGTGGCGTCCTCCACGAGACGTATGATCTGCGCCAATGTGGTATTATCCCCCACCCTTTCGGCGCGCATTTTAAAATAGCCGCTTTTGTTTATGGACGCAGCTATTACTGTGTCGCCCACCGATTTTTCTACGCCGATGCTTTCACCCGTTACAGCCGACTGATCCAAGGTACCGTGTCCCTCGATGATAACGCCGTCTACCGCTGCGCTTTCGCCTGCCTTGACTATAATTATATCTCCCTGCGCTATCTCCTCGGGAGAAACCGTCGTCTCAACGCCTCCCCGTTCAACTACCGCAGTCTTTGGCGCAAGATCAAGCAGCTTTTCGATAGCCGACGAGGTTTTTCCTTTTGCTCTCGCTTCGAGCATCTTGCCGACCGATATAAGGGTAAGAATGGTGCCCGAGCTTTCAAAATACAGGTTCATCATATAACCCTCGGCAAGCTCAAGATCACCGTGCCCCAAGCCGTAGCCTATGCGATATATCGCCACTATTCCGTAGAAAAGCGCCGCGCCCGAGCCCAAGGCTATCAGCGTGTCCATATTGGGCGAGCCCTTTACAAGGTTTCGAAAGCCGTTGACGAAATAGTGATTGTTTATCAATATGATCGGGAGCACCAGTATAAACTGCGTAAACGCAAAGGTAAGCGAATTTTCAACGCCGTGAAAAATATGAGGAAGCGGCGCCCCCATCATATGACCCATTGAGATGTAAAAAAGCGGGATCAGAAACACCAGCGACCATATGAGCCTTTTTTTCATCACCTTAAACTCTTTTTTTCTGATTTCCGCAGGGCTTTCCCGTCTCGCCGCCGTCCCTCTTTCGTCTCCGACGGGCAAGGAAGCGGTATATCCTCCCTGCTCCACGGCGCTTATTATATCGTTTTTACCGCAAACGCCGCCGTCGTACTCCACCGTCATCGAGTTGGTCAGCAGATTGACCTCCGCCTTAATAACTCCCTTTACCTTTCCGACCGCCTTTTCAACGTGAGCCGAGCAGGCGGAACAGGTCATTCCGCCCACGTTGTAGCGTTCCTTTACCACATTGCTTGTTTCAGCCATTGACTTGCTTTCCTCCATACCTAATAATATCCGTAAAATAATTTTACCGCACTTTTCAAGCTCCCGCTATTTCATAAGCTTTTGCAGCGTTGCCACAAGCTCGTCAACAACGTCGTCCTTCCCCTCGCGGATATCTCTTGTGACGCAGCCCCGTATATGACTGGCGATCAGATCCTTGTTGAAGGAATTGACCGCTGCGTTTACCGCCGCGGACTGCATCAAAATATCCGTACAGTAAGCGTCTTTTTCTATCATTCCGCGTATGCCGCGTATCTGTCCCTCGATTCGGTTCAGTCGGTGAATAAGCTTCCTGCGTTCCTCCTCGGTGCGGTCGGTGGTCTTTGAGCAGCGGCAATTTTTTTGTCGAGGCATTTTTCACGTTCCTTTCCGCCTGTAATAACCGTTTCAAATCTGTTTTTCTTGTGTCGAAACGGTTATTGGTATAATTTTCAAATCACATTGGCAATATACCCTATAGGGGTATTTATATTATATACCCTTTGGGGGTATTTGTCAATACTTTTTTATATTATTCCCATTATTCCCATTATCGCTCAAAAAAACCGCCTCAACCGAGCCAAAGCCCGTATGAGACGGTTTAATATAAATATAGTACAAAATATCAAGCCAAATTTTCGCGGGTTCCCGGTGGAATATCGAGATATGCTCTCGGATTAACAGAGGAACCGTTTATCTGTATTCCGAAATGCACATGTATGCCCGTGGAAATGCCGGTGCTTCCCGCGCCCGCTATACATTCGCCTTGAGCCACTCTCTGACCCGAGGAAACATACAGCGTGCTGTTGTGCCCGTAAATGCTGGTAACTCCAAGCTCCTCGTGATAGATCATCACATAGTAGCCCAATCCGCGGGAGTAGCCCGCTTCCGTAACAACGCCCGCCGCGCCCGCGTAAACGGGCTGACCGTAATAGAGCCCCGCTATATCGACGCCCTTGTGCCCCGAATAGCCGCCGTCCCAATAGGACCACTGGCTCACATATCCGCCGTCCACAGGCCATAGAAACCTGCCCAAAGCGGCGGTGCCGCCCTTATATGTACCCGCGGGAGTTGCACGGGTGCCGATCGCGATTATCTCCGTAACGGGAGCTAAAAGCTGCTTTACATCGGTTATGTTTCTTTTCGTCTCAACTCCGTTGACATATGTAACGTCAGCCGTGACCTCGTTCTCGCCGTACTCACCCTCCTGGACTATTCTTGACGAGCCCTCGTATATATCGCTGTCTTGATAGGTCTCGGTGCTGTACGGAACGTTTCCGACCTTGTAAACCTCTGTTCTGGTTATACTGATGGACAGGAATGGGACCTCGCTGCTTATCTTTATAAGATCGCCGCCAACGAGGGGAGTATCAAGGAAATCGGGGTTCAGCGCCTCTAACTCGGGAGTGGTCAAATCGACCTTATCCGCTATCAGCGAATGGCTGTCGCCGTCCTCAACGGTATAGTAGGACGCCTCCTCCTTTGTGCTTGTCAGAACGTCGATAAGCCAATCCTCGTCTATAATACTGTCCGAAAGATAAAGACCCGCTTCGTCGTATCTTATATCGTCCACAAAGGCTACCGTCTCCGTGGGGTTATCGGTCTGATTCTCCGCCAACAGACGGTCAAGAGTGCTTTTAACATTGGAAAAATCCATTAAAGCGCCGTAAAACACATCGTTTATGAAAAATCCGTAGCCGTATTCCAGCTCAACGCCCGAATTTTGCAGCACAAGGTCGGCGATCTGATACTTGGTAAGGGTTTCGGTGTAGCCTATCTGCTCCACCGAATAAGCGGGCACCGCTTCTATTTCGAGATCGCTCCCCAAATAATTGACCCTGTCCTGAAGCACCTCCTTGGCGTCCAAAAACACCTGCTCGGTTTCAATATAGCCCAAAAACTTTCCGTTTACGCTGAGCTTTACCGCATAATTCAGCGAGCTGGCATAGGTTATGACGCTGAACAGGAAAAACACGCTTATAACGGGTATGGCGCAGTTAAACAGCATTACCGCAATGCCGTTTTTCCCGAAAAGCACCGTTCCCGCAAAGGAAAAAAAGCCTTTTACGCCCAATTTTCCCCCGTGCTTCTGCTTTTCTCTTTTAAGCGCGCGAGAGTTGTTATCAAAATATCTGATGACCGCAATAACGGGACGAAGCATAAATACGGTTATCTTTTTCACAACGGCTCCCATATAGTGTCTGAACCTGTCGCTGACGCGCCACAGCAGCTTGGAAACCAAGGTTATGCCTCTGCCGAGATACAAAAACGCCGATATAAAGGTGTTCACTATACAGCCGCCGAAAATAGCGATCGCCGTGTAAAGTCCTCCGAAAAAGCCCTTAGACCTTATGTATTCCGCGCCGCCGTAAAAAAAAGGGGTGTATGTAATATCACCGAATTTTTTTGTCTCGCGAAGCTCCTTGGCGTTTAAGGAGTTCGAGAGCGTTTCTTTTTCTTTTAATTTTTTCATTGCTTTTGATCCCTAAAAAAATATTACAAATCGGTAACAAAACCATACATATTTTAGCATATTTTCTATTATTTTTCAAGAGCTCGGAAAAAATTAACAATTTTAAAAACTATAAATTTACTTAATAATGCTGATTCTTCCGATCAAGGGAAGCTCCTTGACTTCACCGTTGGCAGCGTTTACTATGCCGATAATGGCGAATACCAAAGCCGCGACCTCGCCGAGAGAGCCAATGACCCAGCCCACAATGGGGATCGCCGCAATAACGCCCAATACGATCTCCGCCAAGAAAAGAACGAGACCCTGATTGGCGTGAAATCTCGCAAATCTTGAATTGGGAGCGGCAAGCAGTGGAATAAGGAAAAGAATACCGAAATAAGCCAAAATACCCATCGCCTTGTTCTGCTGAGCATCGTTGGGGTCCATACCGACGCCGTTTGTGTAATTGGGCTGCTGATTTACATATGTCTGCTGCTGACCGCCGTTATTTTGCTGAGGCGCTCCGCAAGAGGGACAAACAGCGGAGTTGTCGGGAAGCTGCGCGCCGCATTTGCTACAAAATGCCATCTAAAATATCCTCCTATAATTTAACATTTGTAAGGCTGTATACCTCAATTGATTATACAGTACTTTGTTAAAAAAATCAATAGAAAAAGAAAATTTTGTGAAATTTGTGAAAATTTTCCGTATTAAAATAAGCTTTTGCCGAAAATCAAACAAAGCGCGGTATACATTATGGGCTGGTGCAAAACATATATCCATATCGAATACCGTCCCGCCGCAGCAAAAAATTTAAAACGTGTGCCGTAAAAAAATTTCGGAGCCCGCCCCTCCTTGACATAAACCCCGTAAAAGGAGCCTGCGATAAAAAGAAACAGCCACGGAAACAAAGGAAAGTAATCCAGCGACGCAAATCCTTTTCCCGGAAAGCCGAGAGGAAACAAAACCTCCGTGGAATAAAGCACGTCGGGCAGCTTGTATCTGAATATGTTTCCTATTCCGGAGCAGCCTCTTGAAAAATTAAAGGTAAGCATAAACAGAACAGCTCCGACAACGATGCCGACAAAGGGCGGAATATGCTTAAGCACGCTCTCCAGCAGACCGCAGGTCATCATACAGATACCGAGACAGTGAAGTATTCCGAAAACGTCCGCCGAGGACGGCGTGACAAACGCGGTCACAAAGGTAAACACCATGCCGATAAAAAAGCACTGCACGCCTCTTTTGAGATTACTCGAGGAATAATTGCACACAATTCCCGATATACAGATAAACATACCCGCGAATATATCCCTTATCACATCGAACCAGTCCTCGAAAAAAATCGGTACGTCTACACCGAAAACATAGTTCAGATTAAACATAAGATGATATATCACCATACATATAATAGCGAAGCCTCTCAGCTCGTCCAAAAAACCCACTCTTTTTCCTGCTTCCATATATCCGCCTTTTCCGATAAGTTTTCTTTTTATTTTACCACCTATTGCCTTAAAATGCAACTACTTTATTTTTTGTTAAAAACCAACAAATTTTTTATTTGAATTTCTTGCATTATAACGTTTTTTGAAAATGTTGACAAAAAAATAAAAATATGCTAAACTTTTTAAAAAAGCTGCCGATATAACATATAAGAAAAGAAATATTCAACAGCATTGGAGGAAAATATTATGAGCTCTGTCAACAGTCTTTTAAATTCCGGCTCCGCTTCCGCAACAGGCAGCTCCGTAGCCAATAAAACCTTAAACAGTATTAGCGATAAGCTTTCCGAGATCGAAAACGACACTACACATTCCGAGGAATATAAAGAAAAGCAGGTCAAAAAGCTTAACAGCCAGGTAGGCGTTATCAGCAACTCCAGCGCCAACATCGCCAACGCCAGCAACCTTATCAACGGTATGCTTGGCAAAACCGACGTAAGCGACTTTACCGCGTTCTTCGGAAACGATTTGAGCTCCGTAAGAGCTCTCATGAAAGCGAACACGATCGCTCAAAACGATGCGCGCTCTCTTGCCGCAGAGATTCGTCTTGACAAGATCAGAGGAAACGACACCTCCGACAAGGAGGAAAGACTTGCAAACCTCACCGAAAGCACCTCTATTCTTAATAAATCCTTAAATTCCCGCATCGACGGACTTCTTTCCGATGAAAAAACCGACGCGGATACCCGTTCCGTTATCGACAAGATCAAGGACGATCTTGAAGCCAACCAGCTTAAGCTTGACAAGCAGTTCGGAAGGACCGAGGACGACAAGGACGAAAACGGAAGAACCAAGAAGGTGCTCAGCGAGGAATCCATTGCCAACTCGGGCACCGTTATCGATCAGATAAAGGCTGATTTGAAGAAAAACCAGGAAAAGATCAGCGAGGAATATTCCAATAAGGCGTAAGTTTCTAACAATAAAATATCCAACCCGTCAAAACCGAGGTAAACAAGGCTTTGACGGGTTGTTTTTTTATCGGACGCTATGTCCGTGTTACAGCGACTTTACTATCTCGCCGTAAAGATCGGGTACGGCTCCGACCGCGTTGGATTCGTCGGTATCGATATGCATCGCATCGGCAAAGTTCTCGCTTACTCTTACCACAACATCGCCGAGAACGGCTTTTCTTTCGGGAGTGTCGATCTTTACCCATACGATATCCTTGTTCTTAACTCCGAGCTTCTCCGCCGTCTCGGGCGTTAAATGGATATGGCGCTTTGCAACGATAACGCCCTCCTTGATCTCGACCTCCCCGCAGGGTCCGATAAGCTTACAGCCGGGAGTTTCGGCAATATCGCCGCTTTCTCTTACCGCAATGGGAAGACCGACAGAGCGCGCGTCGGTGGCGGACAACTCGACCTGATCCGTACTGCGGCAGGGTCCGAGGATAGAAACATTGGCAAGCGACTTTTTGGGTCCCACTACCGTTACTCTTTCCTCGCAGGCAAACTGTCCCGGCTGAGACAGATCCTTTTTCTTGGTAAGAACGGCGTCCTTACCGAAAAGCACCTCAAGAGTCTCCTTGGTAACATGAACATGGCGCGCAGAGGTTTCCACTAAAATCTTTGACATAGTTTTTACTGTCCTTTCTTTATTTGTAAAAAGAGGAAAGAATATAACCGACAAATATTAAAACGGCAAGAACGACTGCGCCGATTTTAATAAGCGCTTGAAGCTTTTCTCTTGTCTTCGGTCTCATATTTCTTCACCCTTTCCGCTGTTACAAATATTATATCATAAAATCCTCGGAAGTTCAAGATATAAAAAATAATTTAAGTTTCCCCAAAATTTCTAAACCAGATATACTATTTTTTATGACTGCGCTTAAGATAATGCTTTAATTTTCATAAAAG
>JAMPHV010000085.1 GCA_023663265.1 Bacteroides sp. | reverse complement strand
GGCAAAATTGCTGCGTCATACGGCACTTCTCCAGTTTCCGAGGAGGTCTATTGATCCCAATGCTGGTGCTTTGGTACATTACTCTCCGCTCCGCAATGAACACCGATATGGAAACCCGCAGACGGGAGGTACAGTACCGCAGGGATCAGCTTGCAGCTCAAACCGAGCGGGTGACGGAGCTTTGCAACATATCCGCCCAGGTGTTTTTGAACACTCCCGCCCTGACGGAGCATCTGTCGGCGTTAAAGGAGGGAAAGGAGCCGGACGCCTTGGAGCTGTTGAGCTTTTACCGAGAGGACATGGTGGGGCTTGAAAAAATCATTATAAGCAATCCCGACCTCGATCATATCCGCGTTTATGCGTTAAACGACGGAATACACGAAATGATGCCGATACTTTTCGGCGCTTCCCGAATGGAGCGCATGCCTTAGGCGGACAGCTACACCGAGTCGGGAACATGGTATTTTGACTTTGACGATCGGCTTTTTCCCGAGTACCCCGTTACGCATCATATAATGAGCCTTGTGACCGACATAACGGATTCGGATTCCGAAAAAATAGGAGTGCTGGAGGTTTCCGTACGTATGGACGAGGTGATCCCGTCGCTGTTTTCCGACAACGGCTCCGTTAGGTCCCTTTTGCTGGACGGCAGCGATAATGTCATAGTGGGCGATTCCGAGATAAGCGCAGAAGAGATAGCGGCTGTTCCCTTTTCCGAAGAACCGCTGCCGCTGACTCTTGACGGGCGGCAGGTGCTTGCGGTAAAGACAAGGCTGGGAAAGCCCGACTGCATTTATCTGCAAATAACGGACGTTTCGGACGTTTATGCCACCATGGCATGGCGCGCTTTCAGCCTTTTTCTTACGTTTATAGCGGCGGCGCTGCTTATGACGGTCACGGTGTCGGGGCTTACAAGGCGGATACTGAGAGGCTTTTATCGAGCCTTCGACGGCATAAAGGCGTTTGCGGGCGGAGATACCGAGGCGGTGGTAGAGGTAACGGGCGAGGGAGAAATAGCCGATTTTGCCAGAGAGGCGGGGGCGCTGCTTGATCAGCTGCGGAGGTTTATGAAGGATAATTTGGAGCGTGAGATACAGATACAGCAGGCTGAAACAAGAGCCTTGCAAAATCAGATAAACGCTCATTTTATTTACAACGTGCTCGAAGCCATAAAAATGATGGCGGAAATAGACGAAAAGTACGAGATAGCCGACGCCGTCACCTCTTTGGGAAAGCTTCTCAGATACGGCATGAAGTTGGAGAGCGAAAACGTAGAGCTGGTAAGGGAGCTTGAATACATCAAAAACTACATTGACCTTATGAATTTAAGATTCGACTATGTTATAACTCTTGATGTGGATATGCCTGCGGAGCTTTTGGAGCAGCGTATACCGAAAATCAGCCTACAGTCCATTGTTGAAAATGCGGTCATATACGGCGCGGCGTCCATTGCCACCGACAGTACGGTTTGCCTAAGGGGGGAGACGGATAAGGAGCATAAGCGCTTTACCGTCAGCATAACCGACGAGGGAATGGGCATGGACGAGAGCACTCTCCAACGGTTGAAGCGGCAAATTTTGGGAGAAGAGCCTGCTCAATCCAAATCGGGAAACGGAATAGGCTTAAAAAACGTTCACGATCGCATAAGACTTTCTTTTGGAGAAGAATACGGCTTGAGAGTGGAATCCCGACCGCAGCTCGGCACTACAGTAACGGCGAATCTGCCCTATACCGAGCCGAATAAATAATACGCCGCCAAGCAAGCGGGGAAAGGCAAGGAAATATGAACACCGTATTGATAGCGGAGGATGAAAAGCTGCTTAGAGCAGGTCTTAAAACCATGGTGGGGCGTTCGGGCGTTCCGATAAGCGAGATATTAGAGGCGCGGGACGAAGCGAAGGCTTTGGAAATACTTCGCTCTCGCCGTGTGGACCTCCTCATAACCGATATACGAATGCCTAAAATGGACGGTATTGAGCTGGTGTCCCGTCTTTCCGAGCTGGAGCATACTCCCGCGGTGTTGGTGGTAAACGGCTACGACGATTTTTCATACGCCGTGGAGATGATGCGAAACGGCGTACAGGACTATCTTTTAAAGCCCGTGGAGCGCGAACGGCTTTATTCCGCCATAAGAAAAACAGAGGAGCAGTATTGCAGCCGTGAAGCGGCAAAGGAAACAAGGGAGCGGGAGCACCTTGACGCCCTGCGCCAATTTATGTTGGACCCCGACGCCGAGGGCGAGGCTTGGAGGGATCGCTTGGGACGGTACGGCGGCGAATTTTTCAGGGGCAGCTATGTGGGCTTTTGCAGCGCAAAAACAGAGAAGCAGCTGCCGCCAAATACGCTGGTTTTACAGGCTGTGGGCTCTGTGACGTTTTACGCAGCCGCCGAAAACAGCGTCGGTTTTCTTGAAAATACGCTTACGCTGCCTATAGGCAAAAGCAATGCGCATGTCGGACTTGACAGGCTGCACCTGTGTTACAGGGAGGCGTACAGCGCATGGCAGACCTCGTTTTTTACAGAATCGGCATACAGGTTCGAGGAAAAGGAATACGCTCCCCTCAACGTTACCGCAAAACAGCTTGTGGGACTGGTGGGACTTTCAAAATGGCAGGACGCGTCCAAGCTTTTGCGGGGCGAGTCCGCAAGAGTTTTTCGCGGCGAGACCGAGCCAAGAGCTTTTGCGGAGCTTTGCCGTCAATTCGTTGAGCAGCTGATCGCCACCTATCCCAATCTCATAGGCGACGACCGAGAGCTGCGAAGATACGGAGATATATGGGATTTTGGCAGTGTGAACAGATATTTTGAGGCTATGGACGAGCGCATGGAGGATTTCTGTTCGGGAGCCACCGCCGTATTCTCAAATTTTGAGAATAAACAAAAGATACGTCGGGCGGTACAGTATGTTCAGGCGCACTTTCGCGAGCCGCTCAATATGGCTGAGGTCAGCAACAGGGTCTCGATGGATTACTCCTTATTCAGTACGCTTTTCAAGCAGTATACGGGCGTTAATTTTGTAAATTATCTTCAAAACCTCCGTATAGACGAAACCAAGCGCCTTTTGGAAACCACCGACTGGCACATTTATGAAATAGGCCGCCGCGCAGGATTCACCGATGATAAGCACTTTTTGAAGATTTTTAAATCTGTCGTGGGGTTTTCACCCACAGAGTACCGCAAATCTCTCCTGCTTACGGACCGCCGCGGCAATGAAGAGAGCGACACATAAAACAATTTACTGTTTTCGGATCAAAGAAATACTTTTTCGATCCGAAAACAGCATTTTTTTCAAGTGAAATTATGACACCTGGCTGAAAAATAGAATATTGATTTTATGGCGGAAAATCGGTAAAATATAATCAAATTATAAAGAAAGGGCGGCGATAGCTTGAGTACGCTTAAATTTATAAACAACGACGGAGATTTTGTCCTTACAAATGCTCAAAAATATCAAGGCACATATTTTCCTCTTGTAAACGAGGCAGGTATGATGTCCTCGGTCACACCGCTGCTGGCGGGAGACTGCAAGACGGGGCAAAACACATATCTTTTGCCGCCCGCAAGCGCCGAAACGCTTCACGAAAGCAGGGCGAGCAGAAACTTTTGGATCATAACGGAGGGGGAAAAGCCTTGGTCGGCAGCAGGTCAAAGCGCGCCTCAGCAGGCGGCGAGATTTTCGGACAGTGAAGAAGAAGCGACGCTTACTGGCGGACTGCTGTGGCAGAAGGTAACGCGCACTCAAAAAAGCACGGGACTTTGCGCCTCTGTATTAAGCTTTGCGCCTGCGGGAAACGAAAAAGCGGAGATTATGCAGGTAACTCTTCAAAACCGCGGGAATAAGCCAATGGAACTGACGCCTGTTGCAGCGATCCCGATTTACGGAAGATCTGCGGACAACATACGCGATCACCGCCATGTAACAAGCCTGCTCCAACGTGTGGAGCTTCGCCCTCACGGGCTTGACGTAACATCGACCCTTACCTTTGACGAGCGCGGGCATAAGCCCGGGACCGTTACCTATAGGGTATGGGGCGGCGATGAAACGGGCGGACCTCCCGAAAGCTTTGCTGCGCTGACGAAGGATTTTGTGGGAGAAGGCAGCTGGGATTGGCCCGAGGCAATAGTAAAGCCCAACGCCGATATGAGGCTCCATGCGGGACAGCGGGTGGAAGGCGGTGAAGCGGCGGCGGCACTGTTTTTCCCAACGGTTATGTTGAATCCGAACGAAACGCGGCGTTATCAGATCGTTCTTACGGTAGGCGACAGCCCCGCGCGCTATCTTTCGCCCGATGCGGCGGACGCAGCTTTTGAGAATACTAAGCGTTGGTGGAAGGAGCACGCTGTGCAGAGCTTTAGTCTCGGCGACCCGAATTTCAGACCGTGGATACGCTGGGTGGCAATACAGCCGATACTTCGCCGTATATGCGGATGCAGCTTTATGCCCACCATGATTACGGCAGAGGCGGCAGAGGCTGGCGGGATCTGTGGCAGGACAGTCTTGCGCTGCTGCTCACCTCGCCCAAGTCGGTCAGGGGCGACCTGCTGAGCTATTTTGGAGGCGTGCGCTCGGACGGTACAAATGCCACTATCATCGGTTCTGCTCCCGGAGAATTTAAGGCGGACAGAAACAACATACCCCGAGTTTGGATGGATCACGGATTTTGGCCGCTGCTTACTGTCGCGTTATATATAGACGAAACGGGCGATTTGGAATTTTTGCTTGAGGAACAGCCGTATTTTTCCGACGGATTTCTTATGCGCGGGGAATGGTCGCGTCGGAACGAGAGAGCCGAAAAACACGCGGGAACGGTTTTTGAGCATATTCTTACACAGCTTGCGACCGCTTTTTTCGACGTGGGCGAGCATGGATTTATTCGGCTCAGAGGCGCGGATTGGAACGACGGCTTGGATATGGCGAAGGAACGGGGCGAAAGCGTAGCTTTTACCGCCGCTTACGCATACGGTCTTGACCTTTTGGCTTCCGCCGCCGAAAGGCTTGATAGGGATCTGTACATAGCGTCTCCCCTTTTAAAGCTTTTGAGCTTTCCCAAAACGGATTGGGACGCTCCCGATATGCTGTGCGACGCTTTAGTAAAATATTGCGAAGAAATTGACGGAAACGGCAGCAAGAACAGCATATCGTCTTTGACGGTATCCGAAATGCTGCGCAATATGGCAGACTGTCTGCGCAAAAATATAAACAGGACGGAATGGGTAGGCGACGGAGCCGATCTTCACTGGTTCAACAGCTACTACGACAATTCGGGACGTCAGGCAGAGGGAATATGCGGCAAAACGGTGCGCATGATGCTGACCGGGCAGGTATTCACGATCCTTTCGGGCGCGGCGGACGACGAAAAGCTGCATGAGATCGTTCGGGCGGCGGACTGGTGCCTTGACGATCCCACGCGGGGCGGCTACTGCTTAAACACGAATTTTGACGAGGTAAAGCTCGATATGGGACGAATGTTCGGCTTTGCCTACGGAAACAAGGAAAACGGCGCGGTTTTCAGCCATATGGCGGTAATGTACGCATATGCTCTTTATTCAAGGGGCTTGGCTCACGAGGGCTGGCGGGTGCTGGAAAGACTTTTTCGCCAAAGCGCCGATCTTGCTCACAGCCGTATTCTGCCCGGTATTCCCGAGTACTTTGACAAGCGGGGACAGGGTATGTATCCGTACCTTACGGGTGCGGCAAGCTGGCTTCTGCTGACGCTGCAAACTCAGGTCTTCGGCGTTTGCGGAAGGCTCGGCGATCTGATCATATCGCCCAAGCTTACCTTGGAGCAGTTTGACAAAGCGGGCGCGGCGGAGATAGAGTGCACCGCCGTCGGCAGAAAAATAAACGTCAGGTATGTAAACCCTCGCTCACTCGATTGGGGCGAGTACACGATAGACAAGGTCACCTGCGGCAATAAAGCATGGACGGGCGAAGGCGGAGCGGCGGTAATTCCCAAGGAGGAGCTTGCCGACCTCGCCGAAAACGATGGGATTTCGTTTACCGTAACGCTTTGCGGAAAAGAAGGAGAAGCAAATGTTTGACGAAAAAAACCGCTATATTATAGAGGATTACCAAACAAAGCCTCCCTTTACGGGATTTTTACCGGGCATCGCGGGAACGATGGGGATTCCGATATGGTGCTTTTACAATAACAGAGGACAGGCGGTTTGCAGCTTCGGAGCCGTGGACAAGGATCACGCCGTTATGGAGTTTTCGCCTGCCTATTGCGCTTACCGAGATGTAAGCAGGAGGGGCTTTCGCACCTTTTGCAGGGTGAACGGAGAATACAGGGAGCTTTTTAGCCGACGCTGCGATATGCACATTGGCGCGGCAGAGGTGGAAATTGTCTGCAAAAGCGGCGAGATTGAAGCGTCCGCCTTATACTTCGGGCTTCCCAACGAGCAGACGGCGGCGTTGGTGAGAGTTCTTACGGTAAAAAACGTTTCCGATAAACCACTGTCCTTGGAAATACTTGACGCAATGCCCGAGCTTGTGCCCTACGGAACGGATCAAAAGACGCTGAAAAATATGACCCAGCTTGCAACGGCATGGATGCAGTCGGAGGACGCAGGGGGCGGTCTTGCCTGCTTTCGTTTGCGCGCATCTATGGCGGACACCGCTCAGGTCACCGAGATAAAGGGCTGCAATTTTTGCTTAAGCATAGACGAGAGCGGCAGCCGTCTTGACCTTATTGCGGAGCAGCAGCTTATTTTCGGCAGCGACACTTCCTTTGCCTTTCCCGCGGCGTTCATGGAAACGGAGCTAAGGACGCTGCTCGGTCAAAAGCGGACAGCCGAAAACTCTTTCACCTGCTGTTTTTCACCCAAGACCGCAGTCGCTGCGCCCCAAGGCGAGATAAAAATATATTCCCTGTACGGTCAGACGGAAAATATTGAAAAGGCAAGGGCTCTTTCCGAAAAAATAACGGGCGCGGAGTGGTTCGAGAAAAAGCGCAGGGAAGCCTCGGAGCTTGTCGAGGGGCTAACCTATGCGGCTTACACCAAAACCTCCGACCCGATATTCGACGGATACTGCCGACAGACCTATCTTGACAATCTGCTTCGCGGCGGAACGCCGTATTTCTTTGAAAGCGGAAGAAAAAAAGCGCCCTTCTATCTTTATTCCAGAAAACACGGCGATCCCGAGCGCGACTACAATTATTTTTCCTTAGGGGGCGAGTACTTTGCCCAAGGCAACGGAAATTTCCGAGATGTAAGCCAAAACCGCCGCTGCGACGTTTTGTTTAATCCCGAAATAGACGATACATGCATACATACTTTCTATGAGCTTATACAACCCGACGGATATAATCCGCTGGTGCTTACAGCCGAGACGTATACCCTGCCTTCCGAGGCTTTTAACGGGATATTTCAAAATATTCCCATTGACAATAAGGAGCTGCCCAAGAAATTTCTGTCAAAGCCCTTTACCCCGGGCGCATTGGCTATGGCGGCGGAAGAATGGGGGCTTTCGAGAGAGGGCGCCGCTACGCTTACGGCAGTGACGGTATGCGCCTCATACAGCGAGCCTAACGCGGAATTTTCCGAGGGGTACTGGTGCGATCACTGGACATACAATCTTGACCTTATAGAAAGCTATTTGGCGGTTTATCCCGAAAGAGAGCGGGAGCTTATTTTTGATACCTGCGATTATAAATGGTACGCGCCTTATACCTCCGTAAATCCCAGAGAACAGCGTTACTGTATGACGGAGAACGGACTGCGCCAGTATAACGCCTTGACCGAGATCAAACCGCCGAAAAGCAAGTGGGTGACCGTATCGGGCGGAGAGCCTGCGAAAAGTCCGCTTATAGAAAAGCTGCTTTTGCTATGCGCCGTTAAGACCGCGACCCTTGACGCTGCGGGAATGGGCATTGAAATGGAGGGAGGAAAGCCGGGCTGGTATGATGCTTTAAACGGACTTCCCGGTCTTTTGGGCTCCTCCGCCGCCGAAACCTGCGAGCTTCTGCGCCTTATACGCTTTACCTCCGACGCGCTGAAAAAGCGCGTCGGAGCCGTTAAGCTGTATGTTGAGATCGCCGAGCTTATTGCGGATATTTCTCAAATAATAGAAGAAACCGAAGATACATATATCCGCTGGAACAGGTCAAACGACGTGAAAGAAAAATACCGCGCGGCAACGGCTGGCGGCTTTAACGGCGGACGGATCAGCCTTGACTCCAAAAGCCTGACGGCGGCGCTTAAAACCATGGAAACGGCGGCGGAAACAGGGATAAAGAGGGCGGCGGAGTACGGAAACGGCGTTATCCCCACCTACTTCACCTTTGACGCGGAGAACGTCAGGAAAACCGAGCGCGGATATATGCCTCAAAAACTTATACCAAAGCCCCTGCCGCTGTTTCTGGAGGGAGCGGTGCATCAGCTGAAGCTGTCCCTTTCAGAGGAGGAAAGACTGGCTGTTGCGAACGGAGTGAAAAACAGCGGACTTTACGATAAAGAGCTGAAAATGTACAAGGTCAACGAAAGCTTGAAAAATGTCAGCTTTGAGGCGGGAAGAACCAAGGCGTTTACTCCGGGTTGGCTGGAAAACGAGTCGATATGGCTGCATATGGAATATAAGTATCTGCTGGAGCTTTTAAAGGGCGGGCTGTACGGCGAGTTTTCCGAAGCCTTTCATGATGCTGCCGTGCCGTTTTTGGACCCGCTGCGCTACGGCAGAAGTCCGCTTGAAAACGTATCTTTTTTGGTTTCAAGCGCCAATTCGGACGTCTCAAAACGCGGAAGAGGATACGTGGCGCGGCTGTCGGGCTCTACCGCCGAGTTCCTTGAAATATGGCAGACAATGTTTTTCGGAAGAAAGCCGTTTCTTAATACCGAAAACGGGCTTAATTTAAAATTCACACCCTTTATTCCCGATTACCTTATTCCGAGGGACGGCGAAATCCAAACCGTTTTTTTAGGCAAAATATCCATAACCTACAGAATCGTGAGCGAACATTACGGTAATGAATGCTTTGAGGTGCAGAGCTGGCTGCTGACCTTCTGCGACGGCAGCAGACGCACCGTTGAAGGTTCTTTCCTTTCGGACAAAGAAGCACGCGCGGTTAGGGAAGGAACGGTAAAAAATATGAACATTATTCTTAAGCGAGGCTTATAATAGACCTCCTCGGAAACTGGAGAAGTGCCGTATGGCGCAGCAATTTTGCCGTAAG
>JAMPHV010000084.1 GCA_023663265.1 Bacteroides sp. | reverse complement strand
AAAGTCGGCTCTAAAATATAGACGAAGTCTATATTTTAGATAGAAATCAGTATTATATTAAGAATATGGCTTACGGACAAATGCCAGGTGACATTATGAACGACAGCGAGGGTATTTCAAATATGAAAAATCTTGGCGAAAATATGGCGTTTTTGCTGAAACAACTTTGAGAAAGGGTGACTTGTATGAAAATCAAAAAAGCCGTTTTGTCGTTTATCCTTGCGATTTCGGCGGCTTTGACCGTTACAGCTTGCTCCGTCGGTGAGACCGCGACAAACGGCAGTCAAGGATCGGTGCTTACTCAAAGCGGTTCGGAGAAATCTTCCTCTGTTTCGTCCGTCACTTCAGGCACGTCGGTACCGTCAAGCGGAGAAAGTTTATCAGGCACTGGAGAGAGTTCAACACAACCGGTGCAATCATCAAACGCCTCAACGGATACCTCTTCATCGGAAAAAGCCATAATCTTATCGTCTGAAAGTTCATCATCTGCAAACTCTCCGTCGGAAAGCTCGTCGTCTGTAAGTTCATCATCTGTAAGCTCCCCGTCTGCAAGTTCATCATCGGCAAGTGCACCGCCCCAGTCCGCCTCATCGTCAAACCCTGATTCAACGGGCAGTCCGCCAAGCTCGTCAAGCGTTGTTGTTCCGACTGTTCCCGAAGAAAAGACAGATGTTCTCGTGGCATATTTCTCCGCAACAAATACGACCGAAAAATTAGCGGAATATGCCGCTGAAATCCTCAATGCGGATCTGTATGAAATAACGCCCGCCGTGCCTTATACCGACGCGGACCTGGAATATTATACGAACGGACGTGCCGATAAGGAGCAGGCCGACAACACCTGCCGCCCCGAAATTTCGGGGCGCGTATCGAATTTGAGCAGCTACAAGACCGTATTTATCGGATATCCGATATGGCACGGACAAGCGCCCCGTATTATTTCAACATTTCTCGAAAGCTATGATTTTTCAGGAAAAACAATCGTGCCGTTCTGTACCTCGCATAGCAGCGGGATCGGTTCCAGCGACACAAATTTACACGATCTCGCAAGCAGTGCGAATTGGCTTTCGGGCAAGCGTTTCGACGGTTCGGCAAGCAAAAATGATATTTCGGAGTGGATCAAAGCCTTGAACATTGAACAGACAACTTTATTTCAAAACGGTTCGGCAGCGAGATTTAATTTAAGCGCAGGGAGCAATGTGAATGCGCCGACCGTCAAGCTCAACAGCGGCTATGAAATGCCTATCGCAGGGATCGGAACGTATTCTCTGCACGGCGATACCTGCGTAGATTCGATCCTTTCCGCTCTTGAACAGGGAGTTCGCCTCATTGACACGGCATATATGTACGGCAACGAAGAAGAGGTCGGCGAGGCGATACGCAAATCAAAAGTGCCTCGGGAGGAAATTTTTGTGATAACGAAAATTTATCCCGGCGAACAGTTCCAAAATCCCGAAAAAGCAATACAGGACGCTCTCGACAAGCTTGATATCGGCTATATCGATATGATGCTGCTGCACCACCCCGGCGAAAATGACGTGAACGCATACAAGGCTATGGAGAAATTCGCGGAGCAGGGCAAGATACGTTCCCTTGGGCTGTCCAATTGGTATATTGAAGAAATAGACGATTTTATTGCACAGGTGAATATCAAGCCCGCATTGATACAAAACGAAATTCACCCGTACTATCAAGAGCAAAAGGTGATCCCCTATATGCACGATTTGGGGATCGTAATGCAGGCGTGGTATCCTCTCGGCGGGAGAGGTCATCAAAGCGAGCTGCTGAACGACGAGGTTATTCTTGAAATTGCGGAAAATCACGGAAAATCCGCCGCACAGGTCATACTGCGGTGGGATTTGCAGAACGGTGTGGCGGTTATCCCGGGCTCGTCAAATCCTGCGCATATTTTAGAGAATATTTCGTTGTTTGATTTTGAACTGACAGAGGAAGAAATGGAAAAAATCGCCGCTCTCGACAGGAACGAGAAGCACGATTGGTATTAAAAGGCGCTTTGACAGATCTTAATATTGGCGATGAGCACTTCAAGGATATGGTGAAGCACGCTTGTTTCGGAAGCACGATCAGCGGACCGAAAAACCTTTCGCCCAACGATTTGGAAAAGATATACAGAATGTGCTTATAATTAAAAAACTCTGAATTTACAAAAATTTAACCCTACAAAGCAACATTTTATTGTTGCTTTGTAGGGTTATTTTGGATTTTACAGCCCCTTACTATCTTTGTTCGATATTCTGTTTGACTTGTTCAATAAATTTTTGCGCTGCCTTTGTGAACACTTGATACCGTCCCCAAACAAGGTACAATTTCGCTCCAAGCTGCGGCGAAAGAGGTCGGAACGCAAGTCCGCACCCGTCCGAAATGTTGATCAGCTTATCAAGTGCGATCGCATAACCGAAGCCCGCCTTGACTAAGTGCGTGGCATTGTAGATCAGGTCGTATTTAGCGGCGACTTTAAGTGTGGAGAAGTCGTGTCCGATCCACTTCATTATCTCACTGTCCCGTTCGGTCTGCTGCGAAATAATCAGCGGTTTATCCCATAGATCCTCGGAGGTAACGGCGTTTCTTTCCGCCAGAGCGCACTTTTCGGGCATTAAAACACCCCAAGTATCTCTTGCGGGCAATTCAACGTAATCATATTTTTTCAAATCAACGGGTTCAACCAGTAAGCCGAAATCGATCAATCCGCGGTCAAGGCGCTCGGTAATATGCGCCGCGTCGCCGCTGAAAATGCTGTACGTTATGTTAGGATAGTTTTTTTGCAGCTCCTTTGCGGCATTGGCAATCAACGAAAAAGCGTCCGTTTCACCGCTGCCGATACAGATATTACCGCCGATCTCATTGTTCGAGGACTTTATCTCGGCTGTGGTTTTATCCAGCAGTTCAAGCATTTCCTCGGCGCGTTTCCGAAGAATAATACCTTCGTCTGTAAGCGTGATTTTTTTCGTGCCTCGAATAAAAAGCTGCTTGCCGAGTTCTTCCTCAAGCTCCTTCATCTGCCTTGAAAGCGGCGGCTGCGAGATGCGAAGAAGCTCCGCGGCACGCGTTATGCTTTCTTCCCGTGCTATTGCCAAAAAATATCGCATTACTCTTATATCCATAATTTCACCTGCCTTATTTTATTATATCATACTTACTTCTCCGATTCAAGGCGAAAATTGCGCCGCAGTAAGCTAAGAATAGAGGAAACATAATAAGCGAGGAGGTCTATTGTAAAAATTCAACGGGTATGCTAAAATTATTGCGTATTCTTGATTTTATAATTTGCATTATTTGCTTTTGAAAAAATTTTTTGATCAAGACGTTTGATCTCTGCTGAATTTCGCAACTTAAATCAAGATTTTCTTTCCGCATATGTGATATATTACTTTTATAGGGAGGCGAACGGCTTGTACGAATGGAACGAAGCAATACAGAAAATGATAGACTGGATAGAGGATAATCTGTGCGAAAATCCGTCGCTGCCGCAAATGGCGGAGCAAATCGGTTATTCGCCCTATTATTGCTCGGTCCGTTTTCGCGAAATAACCGGCATGACCATAAAAAGCTATATGGCGGGCAGACGGCTTACCCTTGCGGCATTGGCTATACGCGATACGGACGAGCGTATCATTGATATTGCTCTGCGATGCGGTTATTCTTCGCAGGAAGCTCTGACGAGAGCATTTCGGGCGGCGTTTGGGTGCACACCTGCGTCCTATCGAAGAGACCCTGTTCCTATACCGCTTTCCTTGCGGCGGGTGGTCCTAAGTCCCGAATATTACCAAAATCAAAAAGGAGAAAAAACCATGAACAATACTATTCTTACCGAAGCCCATGTAAGGGTCGAATTTATTCCCGCTCATAAGTATCTCGGAATATGGGAGGACAGGGCAGTGTGTTACGATACAATGTGGAAGTATCACGACTGTAACGAGGTTTGCGGAATTGTGGACAGTCTGAACAACGTATGCGACCCTATCGTTACAGGACACACGGCAGGCTGGTATAGGAAAAACGGAGAGCTCAGATATTTTTACGGCACGGGCTTGTCCCTTGATTACAGCGGAAACATTCCCGACGGGTTTGAATTAAAGGAATTTCCCGGAAGCTACTATCTTGTTTTTTTCCACCCCGCATTCGATTATCTGAAAGACAACGGCGAGGTTATGGGCAGAGTGGAGCATCTTGCTTGGAATTACGATATAAGCAAATTCGGCGGCGGGAAGTACGACTGGAACGAGGAAGCCTGTCAGTGCTATCAGCGGCATTATCCCGAGGTATTGGGGTATCAGGTGCTCAGACCTATAAAACGTAAATAACATTATAATAACTTGTTCAAATGGGAGCGGTGCGGGATTTTCAACGAAATATCGGAGCATGCTCTAAGCGGCAGGGGGAATACCGCAGGGAATTTCGTAAGGGCGTCCGTTTACTGCCGTATACAGATCGTTATAAGAATCGGGCGCGTATGTTATTCCCCGAAATGTGATATCGCAGTCGTAAAGCTCCGTGGAGCCGTCAAATTTATCAAGACCGTCGGGCAGGGTCAAGCCTTTTATCCCACAGCCCGAGAATGCGTCCCGCCCTATTTCCTTAACGCTGTCGGGAATGATAAGCTCGGTAAGCTTCCCGCAATCGCGAAAAGCCGCGGAGCCCATTATTTCCAACCCCTCTGAAAGGACCGCGCCCGTAAGATCGCCGCACCCGCTGAAAGCGCCCGCATATATCCTTTTAACGCCGCTCGGAATTGTTATTTCCGTAATGCCGCTTTCGGAAAACGCCTCGCCTCCGATTGTCTGCACGCTGTTCGGAATAGTTATCCTTTTAAGGCTTTTGCATAGGCGAAAGGCTCCCGAGCCTATTGCCTCGAGACCTTCCTCTATATTTACTTCGCAGAGCTCCTCGCAGCCGCAGAACGCCCACCCTGCAATTTTAACCGTTCCCAAGGGAACGGTTATGCTTCGCACGCTGCCGTCAACAACCGGGATATCGCCGCTGTCTTCTCCTATTTGTACTACCCTTTTTTCGTTTATTTTTGAGGGAAAAACCACGGTTTTTAAATTCCCCTTATATTGCACTATGATAATATCTCCGTTCTCGTTCTCCGTATAGATAAAATCCTCGGCGTTCGTGTTATCGGAGGTGTTCGTCTCAATATCCGTCTCTTGGGTATCCGTTTTTGGCGGCAGCTCTGTCGTTGCGGGCTCGGTCGTCACAGGCTCGCTTTCGCTGTTCGTTGAGATTGCAAGGGTCTTAGCCTCTTTTTTGATACTGCCCGTATATTCCGAAGCATTCGTTTTTTCCTCATTATTGCAGCTCGGAAGCAGGGAGAGCATTATTATGCTTAAAGCCGCCGCCAATATTTTTTTCATTTTCTGTCGCTCCTTTGAAGATAATAATATACTTTGAAAAAAATTCCTCACACTTAAAAACGCCTTTTTATATTATCGGGTTACACATTACGGAAAATTTGTCCGTAATTCTGTTTGGGATCAAGATAAAATGACGGTGTTATATAAAAAAGCCCGTCATAGCCGCATGGCAGCAGCTGCAACAGACTTATTTTATAATATTGAATGGCGTCAAGCGCCTTTTGCTTTGTATATTCTTATATACGGTTTGGGTTTTTGCCGATAAAAAACGATTTAAATGGTAATACGGGTCTGCGCCGATCTTACGGCTTTTTGGACCTTATACTATTTCTTAGCTTTCCTGCCCGAAGCCTTAGCCTTAGCGGGAGTCTTTGCTTCCGATTTTGCCGCGGATTTTGCTTCGGATTTGGGTCCAACCTTAGCGGCGGGCTTCACCTCCGTTTTTACCGCTTTTTTTTCTGCTGTCTTTGCTTCGGACTTGGGCTCTGCGGTTTTTGCAGCGGCTTTTGTCGGTTTAGGGGCTGCCTTTTTTGCCGCGGGCTTGGCTTCCGCCTTTTTCTCATGCTTGATAAGAAGCATTATCTCCTTGGCTGCGTCCCGGTTTCCGTCCACGGTCAGCTTTCCGTTCTTTATCGCGTCGATAGGCTCGAGCTTGCCCGAGGCAACGTCGGTAAAGGTCTTTCCGTCGGCGGTAAAAATTACGTCTCTGTCCTGATAGTCGTAAGGCTCTACAGAGAGGACGCCGTTTTTGTAGGCGGCGTAAAATATTCCCTCGCCTTCGCCCGTAATGTTGAACTGGAACGCAAAGTCACGAGTGAAATCGCTGATCTTGGCCTTTTTAAAATTCTTCTGTACCTCGCTGAAGATTTTTTCGTAAGTCATGTTTTTTCCTCTTTTCATTTGTAATTGCTTTGAGCTTATCCGAAAACCGTAAATTATACGGAAGCTTCGGTTTTTCGGGCGGCTTACGGATAATGGGAACAATTACGGGAATAAGAGCTTGATGAGCATTTCCCTTTTATCCTATTTCTTGTACAAATATTAACCGAACACAAGTATATCACAAAATTTTTTGGTTTGCAAGAAAAAAAAGCGCAAAACAGCGCGTTAAAGCAATAAATAGTATGAGATAACAAAAATGCATAAAAATGGGTATAAAATTTATGCAATCATACAAAAATGAAAAAAATCAAAATATGGGGTGTTTTTTTCGCCAATGTAACCGTTTTGTAACCCTTAAATAGTAAAATAAAACCAAAGAAAGCGGTAGGCATAGGCTGACCGCGTCAACAGCGAAGCCGGATCTTGCACATGGGGTAGTGCGATTGAACTAAAGATCGGGTTTCGATTTTACGCGTAATAAAAAAATTGCAGCGTTCCGATTGGGGTGAGCATGGCTTACAGCGGAAGGACTGCACTAAATTTGAAAAGGGGAAATGATATGAACGGTTATGAAAAAATGAAGCGGCTTCGGAGAATGAAGATAACCAAAGCTATCTCCGCCGTGACCGCGCTGTCTATGACGGTTACGGGACTGGTCGTGGCGGCGAGCGCCAACTCTGCCGATCCCGACTATCTGAGCAAGGCTCTCGGCGGGCTGACCGATTTCGGCATTGTTGCAAGGGATATGACGGTAACCAGCGACTTTGAGTCCAATTTTGCCGTAAGCACCGTTAATCTTGGCAATTCGTTTAACGTTAACCAGTTTGTCAGCACAAAGAGCCGCACGGTCACATTCAATGTGACCAGCAACGAGACCTTTGAGGCGGGCGAGCAAAAATTCCACTATTTGGGCATTTACCGCAACAACGACGGAGTCGGAGAGCTGATCGACGTCAATCTGTCCGGGGAGACCGATGAAGCCGAGAACGCGGAAGAAAACCCTCGCATCATCGCCGTTAAATTTACCAAGGCGGGTACGCAGTCCTTTAGTATTACCATTCCCGACGAATATAAATACGATAAGCTGACCGTACATAAGCTTGATCTTGTTGTAAATGAGGGCGACGAGGTAGGTCATTTTGAAATAGCGGACAACGGTACAACGCTTCTGCCTTTTTCAAGCAATGTGAGTGCTGCGCGCGAGGAAGCGGTAAATATTATTGCCGAAAGTCTTGTTGCTTCGGACGAGGCTTTTGCGTCCAATAAAACAGTGTATGTAGGACCCGAAATTTATCCTTATCTTGAGATAAAGCAGGACGGCAGAATATTCTACGGACACAATCCCGAGCTTCAATGGATAAAGCCCGAGGGCAGCGATTACTACGAGGCTGTTCCCGTTTACGATGAGAACGGCAACCAAAAGTTTAAGAGCACCGACGGTGCGCCCATCGCAAACAATACGAACAAGTTCTATTTGATGGAGAACGCTCCCGAGGTCGTTAACGGTCTTATCGACAGAATGCAGATCGCTTCCGATGAATTGGCGCTGATAAATGCGCAGTCTGTTACCGACAAGGTGAAATATGTTGACATTGACGGAAGCGTTTACTCCGATACGGATGACGCGACAGAAATTCTTGACGCGTACGAGTTCATTAAAAATAATCCCGATTGGTCGCTGTTGGTAAATATAAAGCTTCACAGCGGAGAGAATACTTTTGTGCTCAACGATCGAGGAAATGGTATCGGCGACCGCGATTTGGATTCTTCCTCCCGTATAGTTTTCAACTTTATCGGCGGAGACGTGGACAGCACACACGTTACTTTGGGTGCAGGTCTTAGAGGGACCATGCTTATTCCCAATGCCCGTGCGAGTATCGTTTCCAATGTCTGCGGAGCGGTTTATGCGCCTCAGCTCGTAGTTAAGAGCGGCGAGCTCCATATGGCTCCTTACCGTTCGTACGGTCAAGATTACTGGGCAGAATATTTTGACAGCGTTCAGATCACAACCACAACCACTGCCGAGACAACCACGGAAGCTACCACTCCCGAGGAAACTACAACCGAAGAAACAACCACTGAGGCTACCACTCCCGAAGTGACCACACCCGAGGAGACAACCACGGAAGCTACTACTCCCGAGGAGACTACCACTGAGGCTACCACTCCCGAGGAAACAACAACAGAGGCTACCACGCCCGAAGTAACTACTCCCGAGGAAACGACCACAGAAGCTACTACTCCCGAGGAGACGACTACAGAGGCAACAACTCCCGAGGTTACTACACCCGAGGAGACGACTACAGAAGCTACCACTCCCGAAGTAACCACACCCGAGGAAACAACTACGGAAGCCACCACTCCCGAAGAGACAACTACGGAGGCAACAACTCCCGAGGAGACGGAGCTCGAGACTACACCCGAGGAAACTGTGCCCGAAGAGACCACTCCCGAGGAAGAAACTACTCCCGTTGAGACAACGAGACCTCATTTCGTAGTTCCCGAGACCACTACAACCACAACGGTTCCCGAAACTACCACCGAAGAGACAACAACTCCTGCTGAAACAACTACGGTTGAGACGAACATAGAAACAACAACGGTTCCTCCCGTTGAAACAACTACGGAAGAGGAGACCACTACCGAGCCGCCTCATTTTGAGACGCCCGAGACAACTGCCGCCGTAACAACAGTGGAAGTGTTCAGCGATGAGGCTGTCACCACGACCGCTCCTCCTCATTTTGTAGTTCCCGAAACAACAACTGCACCTGCTTCGGAAACAACGGTTCCTCCTATGACTACTACCGCACCTCCCGTAACCGAGGAGATCGTGACCACAGAGGCTACAGTTACCGTTCCCGTTACCGTAAGAATAGAAGAGGACGTTCCGAGAGGAACAGCTACGCCCGATGTACCTATTATAATGATCGACGAGAGAGTACCCTTGAGCGACAGACCTATGAATACAGGCGTCGAGAGCAAGGTTGGAATGTTTGCGGCTATTGGCGGAGCAGCTCTCCTTGTCGGAGTAGGAGCACAGGTTTACAGTGTAATTCTTAAGAAAAAGCACTGAGATTTTTGACAAAGTAAGAGATAATAATTAACAAAAACGACCCGTTTTCGACGGGTCGTTTCTTGTTATAATAATTGATAATTATCAATTTTTTTACAACCCCTTTAATTTCTGCTTAAGCTTGTTGAAGTAATGAGCAAAATAAACAATAAGTGTATAAAATAGTCAAAAAAAATCGCACATTCGACAAACATAAATTTTTTTTAAAAAAACAGTTGACAAAGGCGAATAAGAGTGATATAATAATCAAGCACTCAGC
>JAMPHV010000083.1 GCA_023663265.1 Bacteroides sp. | reverse complement strand
CCTCCTTTGGTGTCACCTTAAGCCCCGCGGGAGGCGCGCTGCTCTCGCTGCCGAGAACAAGAGAACATTACATAATATGCAGTTTTAAGAATTAGTAAATCGCTACTTTTATAAAAGTTAAGCATCATCTTAAACGCAATCATAAAAAACAGTATTTCCGATTTAGAAATTTTGGGGAAACTTACAAAAACAAATATAGACAAATCCGATTTTTAATGCTATAATTAAAGAAACGCTGATTAAAACGCAATCGCCCCGCTCAAACGGGCATGCTCGCGCGGCTGATTGTGCTGCGCTGCGCTTTAATCATCGCTTCCCGACGTCAACAAACAAGGAAAGGACAAGGCAAAATGAAAGTAAGCAAAAGCGAATATCTTGAAAGAATAAGACCTGCCGCAAAAAAGCTGGTGGGGCTTTTATGCGAAAAATACGACTACTGCTCCCTTTTGGGCACCGACAGCGAGAATACTCGTTACCGCGTCGGCTCTACCGGAATAAGCATTACCCCCGGTCCCTTTTTTAACAACAGAGGCTTTGTTGTCAGAATTTTCGACAAAAGCGGACAGGCGGAGTATTCCTTTAACGAGCTGAGCGAGGAGCTGATACCGAAAATAATCGAGGGCGCGGACCGCGCCGTGAAGCTTTACAGCGGCGAGACCTGCGGCTTGCCCTCGGATAAGCCTCTTTGCTTCGACAAGTCCTCCGACTGCGGGCTTGACCCGAGAGAGCTTGGCGACGACAGGATAGTATCGAGGCTCTCCGAGCTGCGAAAAAAAGCGTTGGCGATGGACGAGCGCGTGATCGACTGCATGGCAGTGTTTGAATACCGCAAATACTCGAATATTTTTATCAGCAGGGAACGGGACCTTACTCAGAATCTGATGTGGGCAAATTGTATGGCGGCGGCTGTGGCAAAAAGCGGCGACAATATCCAGGACGGCTATAAGGGCTTTTCCGTCTTGGGAGGAGCGGAGGTATTGGAGCGAATGGAGACCGCGGCCGAAACGGCGGTCAATACCGCTCTTGAGCTTTTGTCGGGCGAGCCCATTACCCCCGGCGTATACGACTGCATATGCGAGCCCGAGGTAACGGGTATGATAGTTCACGAGGCGTTCGGTCACGGCGTGGAAATGGATATGTTCGCCAAGAACCGCGCCCTTGCCAAGCATTATATGGGAAAACAGGTCGCCTCTCCTTTGGTAACGATGCACGACAGCGCCTGCGCGGTGGATCAGACCGCAACCTACTTTTTTGACGACGAGGGCGAGGAAGCCCATGATACTCTTGTAATAGACAAGGGCATACTTAAGGGCGGCTTCTGCGACGCGAAAAGCGCTTTGCTTTTAAATACCGCTCCCACGGGCAACGGACGCAGGGAAAGCTATGAGCGCAAGGCTTACACCCGTATGACAAACACCTACTTCTTGGGCGGCAGCGACACGGTGGAGGATATGATAGCCTCCGTAAAATACGGCTTCCTCCTTTCCACCCCCAGCAGCGGCATGGAGGACCCCAAAAACTGGGGCATACAGATGATGGTGAGCATGGCTAAGGAAATAAAGGACGGAAAGCTTACGGGAAAAATATTTTCGCCCATCGTTTTGACGGGGTACGTGCCCGACCTGCTGAAGTCCATTTCCATGATAAGCGGTCAGCCCGAGCTCTGCGGCACGGGTATGTGCGGCAAGGGTTATAAGGAATGGGTCAAGGTGTCCGACGGCGGTCCTTATATTAAGGCGAGAATTTCACTGGGCTAAGGAGGGAAAGCTGATGATAAGCAAAATAATCGATATACTGAGATCCGAGGGCATAGAAAAATACCTCGTAAACAAGACCGAAAGAAGCAGCAGCGAGCTGTTTTTTATCCGCAAGGACATTGACGTCCGCCGCACCAAGGACGTGACCCTTTACGGCGTTACCGTTTACCGCGACCTGACAAAGGACGGCGAAGCCTTGAGAGGCAGCGCGGGAGCCGATATTTTCCCCTCCATGACGGAGGAGGAGATAAGGCAAAAGCTTAAGGACGCTTATTACGCGGCTCAGTTTGCGGCGAATCCCTTTTACGAGCTGGTCAAGGGCAGCGGGGAGGCAATAAACGACGAAAGCGTTCTGCCGCAGTCCGCGGAGGAGGCTGTGAACCGTATGGCTAAGGCGCTGTACTCCGCCGATAACGATAAGGACGCCTTCATAAATTCGGCGGAAATTTTCGCTGTGAACGAGCGTCTCCGCATAGTAAACTCCGACGGAACGGACGTAAGCTTCAACAAATTCACCGTCAGCGGCGAATTTGTAACACAGTGCGCCGTTAAGGAGGACGTAGAGCTTTACTACGGCTTTGAATACGACTGCGTAAACGAAAAGGCGCTGGCGGAAAAGGCGGCGGAGGGAATAGCGGCGGCAAAGGACAGGTCGGTCGCGGAGCGCACCCTCGAAAGCGGAAATTACGACGTGATACTGAGCGGCAGCGAGGCGGCGGCAATTCTCGGCTACTACACCTCCAAATCCAACGCGGGCAACATTTACGCCAAATATTCCGATTATTCCGTTGGAACGGAGGTGCAGGGAAGCGGCGTCAAGGGCGAAAAACTCAACATCACCTGCATAGCCTCGGAGCCCTACAGCGAAGAGGGAATAAAAATGTCCGACCTTAAGCTTATCGAAAACGGAAGCTTAAAGGCGATCCACGGGACCAACCGCTTTGCGCAGTATTTGGGGACCGTTCCCACGGGCGCGTATAAGAAGATAAAGCTCGAGGCGGGCAGCCAAAGCATGGAGGAGATGAAGAAAAAGCCTTATCTGCATACGGTCAAGTTCTCCGATTTTCAGATCGATTTCTTTACGGGTCATTTCGGCGGCGAGATCAGATTGGCTTATCTCTTTGACGGGAACACGGTGACCAAGGTCACGGGCGGCTCGGTGAACGGAATAATCACTCGAGCGCACAAGAATTTCGTGTTCTCCAAGGAAAGGTACTCCGACAGCAAATACGAGGGACCCTTTGCCGTCAGAATAGAGAACGTGGCTGTGGCGGGAAGCAAATAACAACAAATTTAAAAGAAAAATTACATTTGTACCTTAAAGGTTACATTTTTCACCACACTATAAATACGACCCGCTCAAAAGTTAAAAGATTTTGTGACAATTTCTAATAAAAAAACCGAAAAAAACTATTGACAAGCTTCAAAAAAACGTGTATAATGTAATAGCCGTCAAACAAGACGGTTATTACGGGAGTTTAGCTCAGCTGGGAGAGCATCTGCCCTACAAGCAGAGGGTCACAGGTTCGAGCCCTGTAACTCCCACCAAAAAAAACAGTCGGCGGCAGGATATGCCGACTGTTTTTTTCAGCGGGCATTGCTCGTATCCGTAAAAGTGACTTGCGGATAATTGCGGTCCCGTGCTTTCCTTGTATTCTCCCCTTACGGAGAATACGGCCCGGTAGTTCAGCTGGTTAGAACGCTAGCCTGTCACGCTAGAGGTCGTGGGTTCGAACCCCATCCGGGTCGCCACCGCCGAAAGGCGGCGGCCGCTTCCCCAAAAAAGAGCGGCTGTTCTTAACCCCCTTTACTTTTATCACCCAATCGTTTCTGCTCATATTCAGATGGGCAGAAATGCTCCTGTAGCTCAGTTGGTAGAGCAGAGGACTGAAAATCCTCGTGTCGTTGGTTCGATTCCGATCGGGAGCACCAATAAAACGTTCTAAGGCTTGTATTTGTCTGCGCATTGCGCGGGCAAATACGAAAGAGCCGATGGAAATTACGGCGCAAGCCGTTTATATAAATGCGGATTTAGCTCATCCGGTAGAGCGCCACCTTGCCAAGGTGGAGGTAGCGAGTTCGAGCCTCGTAATCCGCTCCAGCAGCTTACAAGGAATATTTTCACGGTTTTCCGAATAAGCTGTACCAAGCTCCTGCAAAAGCGGGGGCAGTGATTTTTTCGTTTTTGTGAACAAAAGTTGCGTATTCACAAAAGCGAAAAACGGCGCTATAGCCAAGTGGTAAGGCGTGGGTCTGCAACACCCTGATCCCCGGTTCAAATCCGGGTGGCGCCTCCAAATTGAAAAAACCTCCTGTTCAAGGAGGTTTTTTCAATTTGGAGGCGCAGTTTTTTGCTTCGCAAAAAACGAAAATCGGGCAGCTAAAGCTGCCTCGATTTTAGGCTTGATCTCAATTTAGGGGAAAACCCTGATGGTTTTCCCCTAAGACCCCTTTCATTCCGAATTATTTTATGTTGATACTAATTCTATTTGGAATTAGTATAATTTTAAGAATCAGTAAATCAGTACTTTTATAAAATTTAAGCATTATCTTAAGCGCAATTATAAAAAACGGTATTTATGATTTAGAAATTTTGGGAAAACTTAAATCACGCTTCCTCATTCGGCTTATCTCTGCAAACAATAAGCTTCTCAACGCGGGCAAGGTACGCCTTATATCTGCCGTCCTCCCTAATGGGATTAAACCACGTCCAGCCCTCTTCGTCCTTCATAACGTCCAAAATGTTTACGGGGGCAAGGCAATAGCAGCAATGGTCGTTCCATATATAGATAAACCGCATTTGTTTTTGCTCGGAAAAACAGTTGAAATCCTTGCTGTTCCAGTCCTCCTCTGCGGTAAATGCGATATCCGACAAAAAGGGAGAGGAACAGCGCAGCTCTGTCGGCTCGGTTATTTCCATAGCCTTTTCCAGCAGTGAAACAACGTCCTCCAACACGGTGAACGCCTCGTCGGGATTTCCCGCCGCTGCCGTTCTCGCGGCCTTTTTTAAGCCCAAAAACACGCGCTCGCGCACCCAGAAGTCAAGCCCGCCGTCGGCGGATACGGGGTGTTCCTTGTCGGGAGTCTGCCCGCACAAGTTATGCAGAAAGCTTATTTGCAGATCGGACAGCAGATTGTTTGAATCTACGTCGCGCGGCTTGCCGAAATTGATCCACGGACTGTCCGACCCGATGATATGATCAACATAGGTGTACAGCCTCAGCTGTCTTATCGGCTCCAATTTTTCCCACTCACCGCGCGTAAGGTATCGAAGCATCAAAAGCGCGGGCTTGCTCATATCATGATCGGCGGTAGAGTAGCGGTCGAGAAATTTTTCAATGTGCTTGTCGTCCTCGATCCTTGCCATAAGCTCAACGGCCATAGCTTTATCCGTCATATCCATGCTTCCGCTTTCCAGCGCCTGCTCCATTGTCAGCCGTATTTCGGGCAGAAGCTCGGGATAACGGCGGTACATATTTCGATTTACCGTGTACAGCAGGTGAAAAATCGCCGTTCCGTCCAAAAAACTGCGCCGTATCTCCCGAATGATATCCGTTATCCTTTCAACGGGAGCGTCCTCGCGTTGAGAAAGCTCGCTGAGCTCCCTCAACAGCTCGTATTCAGCCTTTTCCTTTTTTTCCTGCGGTATGTCCAGCAGCTCGTCCGCCGTTACGCCGAATATCTCCGTCAGCAAGGGCAAAAGCTCTATGTCGGGATATGCAAGTCCGTTCTCCCAGCGGCTCACCGACTGAAAGGATACTCCCAGCCTTTCCGCAAGCTGCTCCTGCGTGAGCTCCATTTTTCGGCGGCAGCTTCTTATGTTTTTTCCGATATTAAGCTTCATTGTGTTTTTCCTCCGTAATATTAGGCGATCGCGAAAGCCGTTCCTTGTCTTCACATACAGTAGTATATCACAGCTCCGCCCCGATTTTCAATAACTCATTATTTGAGAAAATTTCACTCAGAGGGTGAAAAGCGACAGACAGCTTACGGTCATGGTATCGGTAACCCTTTTTTCTCCTCTTTCATATAATATACCGTGATCGGTATTGCTCCCCCCAAGCGAGCGGGGCGCAACAGATCTCTTCGTAAGCTTTCGAGGAGGCCTAATAAACCGAATCGCATTTTTATGAAAGGAGAAACTTTATGGCGACATTTTATAATAAAGCCACCTTGACCTACAGCAACGGCAGCACGGATTCCAACATCGTGACGGGCGAGCTCGCGGAGGTTCTGTCCGCGTCGAAAACGGCGCTTGATTCCGATTACGACGCGAATTGCCCCGTTACCTACGCGGTAAGCATCGTAAATTCGGGCGCAAACGCCTTTACGGGGATAAGCATGACCGATGATTTGGGCGAATATACCTTTAACACAGGCGCTCTTACCCCTCTGACCTATGTTGACGGCTCCCTTAAATACTTTGTAAACGGAGCGCTCCAGCCCACGCCCACCGTGACCGACGATTCCCCCCTCACCGTAACGGGCATAACCGTCCCCGCCAACGGAAACGTGCTGCTGGTATATAAGGCGTACGCCAACAGATATGCTCCCCTCGGTACGGGCGCCTCCGTCACAAATACCGCCACGGTAAGCGGAACGGCTCTTCCCAACGATATTGTTGCTTCCGCCACTCTTGATCACGCGGCGGTTCCCGACCTGTCCATAAGCAAAACTCTTTCTCCCGAAACGGTAACGGAAAACAGCAATATAACCTACACCTTCGTTATCCAGAACAGAGGGAGCGAAGCCGCCGACGCGGCGGACAACGCAGTTATCACCGATACCTTCAACCCCGTGCTCAGCAATATCACGGCGACCCTTAACGGCGCTCCCATGACCGAGGGCACGGATTACACCTACAACACGGCTACGGGAGATTTCCGCACCGTTGCGGGCAAGGTGACCGTTCCCGCCGCCGACTTTGCCGCCGACGAAACGGGCGCTTGGAACACAACTCCCGGCGTGACCGTTCTGAAAATCACGGGAACGATCTGACCGAGCAAATAAAAAAGGCTGTAAAAAAACGACCTGTTGAAAACGGGTCGTTTTTTTACAGCCTCCTTGCTGTTTGTTTGGCAGACGTCGATTATTAAGCCCAATAACCTGCGCTTCCCGCTGCGCCCATAAGTACGCCGCAGATGATGGTGCAAACCACCAGACCGATAGCGGAAAGGATCGCGCCGATGATACCCATTACAAGACCCGCGGTAGCCATACCGCCGACAAAGCCCTGCTTCTTTGCCTTTGAACCGCATACGGCAGCGGCTATACCCAAGCCTATACCGATAATTGCGCCCCAGGACATCCACCAGCATACCAGTGAGCAGATACCCATAACAAGCGAAGCGGTCGCCAAGCTTTTGCCGGGCTGCACAGGAGGCATAGGCGGCTGATACTGAGGCTGTTGGGGTTGCTGATTGTTGTAGTCGTTGTTCATATGAATCCTCCAAAAATTCGGCGGAAAACCGCCGTATACGGCACCAAGCAAAAAATGCAACAATGCCTATAATAACAATTATAACTGCATTTTCCGTAAAAGTCAACTGACTTTGTGACGGTTTTGTGATATAGTTTTAATACTTTTTTCGTGCTTTTTTCACAATTCGCAATATCGAGGGCTCAAAAGTGAAGATCATATGAAATTTTGTGCTAAGGGATTGTGCGAAATTGATAATTGATAATTGATAATTGATAATTATCAATTATCATAACGAAAAAACGTCCCGTTTTCGACAGGTCTTTTTTTACCGCCCCTTTTTTTCAGCCCCCAATATCTCCTCCCTCATTTTTCCGCAAAGATAAAGGGAGCCGCAGATGAGCTTAAGCTCTCCGTCAAAGGCTTTTGCGGCTTTTATCGCCTCCGCGGCGCTTTCGGCGATATTGTACTCTTTTCCGAGGCTCTTCGCCTGCTCGGCTATCTTTTCCGCGGGGACCGCGTCGGGCGAAAAAAAATCGACGGCGATGATACGGTCAAATTCGGGTATCAGGACCGACAGGGCGCCCCTGTGATCCTTGCTTTTCAACATTCCCGTTATCAAAAGCTTTTTCCCCGACTGCTCTCCGATAAGACGGGCAGCAGCTCTTGCGCCCGAAACGTTGTGGGCTCCGTCGATCATAAATCCGCCCAGGCTTTCCATTCGAGCGGGTACGGCTGCGTTTTTCAAGGCGGTTTTTATGTGCTCCTCGTCAACGCCCAGCTTCCGCAGCGCCTCGATCGCCGCCGCCGCGTTTATCATCTGATGCTGTCCGCACATTCCCGTTTCGTATTCCCTTTCGTTATATAAAAAGCTTGTGCCGCTCAGATCGGCTCTTATGAGCTTAAGGCTTTTTTCATCGGGAACGATCAGCTCCGAGCCCGTTTCCTCCGCCTTGTCCTTTATGACCTCTTTGACCTCCGCGTACTGAAAGGGAGCCGTCACAACAGGTCGGCGGGGCTTTATTATTCCCGCCTTGTGACGGGCGATCTCGCGGACGGTACTGCCCAATATTCCGCAGTGATCCAGGTCCACCGTCGTAATGACCGAGAGAACGGGGTCTATTATGTTCGAGCAGTCCAAAAGACCGCCAATGCCCGTTTCCAGCACCGTATAATCACAGTTCTTTTCATAAAAATACAAAAAGGCGGCGGCGTTTAGTATCTCAAACTGTGAATAATCGGAGCAGCCGCCTTTTTTTGCCGCTGCTCCGACCTTACCGATATAAAGGGCGAGATCTTCCCGAGATATGGGCGTACCGTTTATCTGTATGCGTTCCTCTATTCGGTTGATATAGGGAGAGGTAAATTTTCCCGTTTTAAAGCCGCAGTATTCAAGGGCTAAGGCGGTGTATTCGCTGACGCTGCCCTTTCCGTTGGTGCCCGCAATGTGAACGCATTTTAAATTGTCCTGAACGTTGTCAAGAGCGCTCATCAAGCCCTTGAATCTTGACAGGTTCTTTATCGGCTTTCCCGATCTTGTATAGCTGTTCAAATAATTTAACGCTTCCCCGTATTCCATATCGGCTCCTGTTTTTTGCTCCGCTTCAGCATTTATTTCATCAGCGCGATAAACGCCTTCGCCTTGTTTACTATAAGCTTGTCGTTATCATAGGTAAGGATACTTCCCGCTTGTCCTATCTCAAGCCAGCGCAGATCGGAAATTTCCTCCTGCTGGGGTACAAGCTCGTGACCCGCCGCCATTCCCACAAAATACACCACCGTTTTTTTTGTGTTCTTTTTCGGAGAATAGCTGACGGTTTCGCGGAAGCCCGTGTCCAAAAGCACGTCGAGCCCCGTTTCCTCTTTTATTTCTCTGCGGGCGGTCTCCTCCTCCGTTTCCCCCTGCTCCATATGCCCCTTCGGGAAAGACCAGTGCCCCGCCTTTAAATGCCGCACCAAAAGTATTTCCGTATTTCCGTGATGCTTACGGTAGACGATAGCGCCGCATGATTTCTCAAAATTCATTTATACCATTCCCTTTCTTAAATCAGTAATAGTATACCATAAAAATGCGAAAATGTCACTGCTTTTGCGTAAGTTTTTTATGAAAAAAGGAAATTATCTTTTTCGGTGTGGAAAATTATTTAAGTTTTCCCAAAATTCAGAGCAAAAATGGAGAAATCGTTTTGACAAAAGGAAATGCGAACATCTTAAAATGAAAATAAGCATTGAAAAAAAGCAGAATGAGCCTTAATTAAAGCTTAATAAATCATTATATAACATCGGCAATTATAATTCTAAGCGCCAGCATTTTTAAAAAAACGGAAAACCGACTTATTTTTTAAAACAACTTCCAAAGCGAGGAAAAGGGGGAGGGTTGGGGAGAATAAGGAAGGGATTCTTAAGGCGAAACCT
>JAMPHV010000082.1 GCA_023663265.1 Bacteroides sp. | reverse complement strand
AGACCAAAACGGAAACGCTCCCCGCCGTAGGCGGCTCGGATAATCCCACCGACCCAAGCGACCCGAGCGACCCGAGCGATCCGACCGACCCGAACGACCCAAGCGATCCGAGTGATCCGAACGATCCGAACGATCCGAACGATCCGACCGACCCGAACGATCCGACCGACCCGAACGATCCGACCGACCCGAACGATCCGACCGACCCGAACGATCCGAGTGATCCGACCGAACCTAACGAGCCCAACGAGCCCGCAGAACCGACTCAGCCCACTAACCCAAGCGAGCCGAGCTATCCCGACGAGCCGACCGTTCCTAACACTCCAGACGATACCGATAATGATAACGTGATCATATCCAAGGACGTCCAAACAGGAGAAAACGCGGTCGGCGCAAGCCTGGAAACACCGTCGGACGAGCTTGCCGAGGCTGTCCTTACCCCCGAGGAGCTGGAGATCGCCAAAGGAGGCGTCGGCGTAACGATAATCCTGACCGTTGAAGACGCCACCGAATCCGTCCCCGCCGAGGATAAGGCAATGGTCGAAACGGTAATGGACGAGCTTGACGGTTATAAGCTCGGACAGTATCTTGACGTGAATCTGCTCAAAATAATCGGAAACGCTCAAGAGAAAATAAGCGAAACCAACGCGCCGATAACCGTAATGTTCGAGATACCCGAGCCTCTTCTCGGAGAGGGACGGAGCTATTCGGTAATACGGGTTCATAACGGCGAGACCGCCGCTCTTCCCGATATGGACGACGACTTAGGCACGGTAACGATACAAACCGACAGATTTTCCACCTACGCCTTAGCGTACAGCGAACAAGAAAACAGAAGCGAAGAAAACGCCGCCGCCAACGAAAGCGATAACGACAGCGGCGATCCCGCGACGAGCGAAAACGAAGCCGCTCCCTCCCACAACGGAGACGAAGCGGCGGCTGACGGCAGCGCGCCGATAAACGGCGAAGGTCCCTCCGCAAACGAATACGCCGAGGCTCCCAACGTCGGCGAAAGCGGCTCCGCTCAAAACGAAAGCGCTTCAAACGCCGTCGGCGGAAATCCCTCCACGGGTATTACGCTGACGTTTATCCCGCTCACGGCGGCTGCCTTACTGACCGCTGCGGCAAGGCGGAAAAGAAAATAAAAGCCCTTGTAATTCTCCCCAAAATATATTATAATAAAAAGGTGAAATCGACAAAAGGAGTATCAAAAATGCTGTCATTGGAAAACTTTGAGCAATATATCTCCAAAAAAATATTAAAAAGGGGAGCCGACTACTATAATTACGATCGGGTGCTGAGCATCACAAGCAACGAAAAAGGCGAATTTAAACTAAAGGTAGAGGGAACGAAAAAATACGACGTCACGGTTTGCCTTGACGACAAAGGGAACATAACGCGGTCAAGCTGCACCTGTCCCTACGATTATACGGGTCCCTGCAAGCATATTGTCGCCGCTTATTATGCAATAAGGGGATATATTCAAAATGAATTCGATATATACGACGAATATGATACATTTGACGACTACGATGAATTTGACGACTATGACAGCAATAATTATACCTCTTCATCAAGCCGATCCGTATCCGCCGCAAAAAGCGGCAAATCCAAAGCCGCCGCAAGAAAAAACAACAGCGCCAAATTCAAGATTTACGAGCCTGTTACAATAACCGACGATAATGATATTTTAAAAAGCGCCGAGCCCATGGAAAAAATACGTCTGATCCCCGAGCTGCAATACGGAGATTTCGGCTTTGCAATGGGCTTGACGATCAAGCTGAAAATAGGGCGGCAAAAGCTTTATAAGGTGAATAGTATAGCGGCATTGTACGAACGCTTCAGAAGCTGTGAATTTTATTCCTACGGAAAGAATTTAAGCTTTTACCACAGCGTAGAAGCGCTTGACGACCGCAGCAAGGCCTTTTTGAAGCTTATTGCGGCGTGCTTTATCGAAAACGGCGGCTATTACGAATACTTCAGTCTGTCCTATTTGACAATAGACGATTTTTTCGAGCTGTTTTGCGGCGAAACCGTCAAATGTAACGATACGGATTGTGTTATCAAAGCGGAAAATCCAAAGCTTCGTTTTGAGTTAAAAAAATATAAAAAGAATCAATTTCTCATCTCTGCGGACTACGGCGAAAAGCTTATCGGCATGGGAGCTCATTCGTATTTTTACAACGAAGAGGAAAAAACCATCAGTATCGCTTCAACCTCATTTTCGGATGAGATCGGCTATTTTTATGCGAATGTTGAGAAAAACGATATCCTTGTCTCAAAAGAGAATATGCCGAGATTTTACTGCGACGTGGTGAAGCGTGTTTTAAAATACGCCGAAATTGACGGCTTGGAGCTTATTGAAAAATTTATACCCGACGATCTGAATGTGGAGCTTTATGTGGATTGCGGTGAAAATAACGAAATTTTCGGAAAAATGCTTTTTCGTTACGGAAACAATACTTATCCCGCATTTTCCAAGAGCGGACCTCATTACGACTCTGTTTCGGAATTTAACGCGGAAAAAGCGGCGCTTGGTTACTTCTCTCCCACAGGCGACAGCTATCACCCGCTGATGATCGACAGCGACGAAAAAGCCTATGTTTTTATTACAAAGGGCGTCGAGCTGCTGTCAAAAACAATGGATATATACGCCAGCAATAAATTTAAGTCAATGACCGTCAGACCCCGCGCCTGTCCCACGGTGGGCGTCCGCTTAAGCGGCGGACTTATCGAGCTGGATATAAGCGACGGCAGCTACACGCCCGAGGAGCTTGAAGAGGTGCTGAAGGCTTACAGGCTCGGCGTAAAATACCACAGATTAAGGGACGGTTCATTTTCCGCTATTGACGATTCATTGGAGGAGCTTAACGAGCTGTCGGAAAATCTCAATATAGAAAAGCTTGACAATACCCTAAAAATTCCCGCATACCGTATGCTGTACTTAGACGGCATAAAAAATTCAAAGAACATCAAGCTTAAAAGCAATGCGGAATTTAAGAAAAGAGTGAACGCTTACAGAGAGAGCCTTGAGGATTATGACGGCAAAAGCGTTCCCTCCGAATTAAACGGAATAATGAGGGATTATCAAGGTCAGGGCTTTTTATGGCTCAAAACACTTACCGCTTACGGTTTTGGAGGCATACTTGCCGACGATATGGGGCTCGGAAAGACCTTGCAGGCTATCGCCCTAATGCTTGACGAAAAACAGCGTTCGGCGGAGCGGCTTACCAATTTGATCGTCTGCCCGTCGTCCCTGACGCTAAACTGGGAAAGCGAGATCAAGAAATTTGCGCCAAGCCTTACAACGCTTACGGTAACAGGCACCTCGGCGGCTCGCGGCAAGCTGATATCGGAAATTTCGGAAAGCGGCTGCGACGCGGTGATAACCTCTTATGCCGCCCTTGCGAGGGATATCGACAAGTATAAGGACGTACATTTTCACCTACACTTTATAGATGAAGCGCAGTACATCAAAAATCAAAACACGCAAAATGCCAAATCGGTAAAGGGCATAAGCTCCGACGTGCGGTTTGCTCTTACGGGAACTCCCGTGGAAAACACTCTTGCCGAGCTGTGGAGCATTTTTGATTTTATTATGCCGGGATACCTGTTTAATTACAATCATTTTAAAAAATCCTTTGAAGCGCCTATCGTTTCCGATAAGGACGGCAGGGCGGTAAAAGCCCTGCAAAACAACACGTCGCCTTTTATTCTCCGCAGACTTAAAAAAGACGTTCTCGAGGAGCTGCCCGAAAAAACCGAAACCGTCCTTTCCTCGCTTATGGAAAAGGAGCAGCAAAAGCTCTATACCGCCAATGCAGCCGCTTTGATCAACGACATCAAGGGCGGCTTGGGAGCAAAACAGACCGAAAAGGTAAAAATACTTGCAATGCTGACGAGATTAAGGCAGATATGCTGCGACCCAAGCCTTGTATACGAAAACTATAAGGGCAGGAGCGCAAAGCTGGAGCAATGCCTTGAGCTTATAGAAAGCAGCGTCAATGCGGGACACAAGCTGCTTCTTTTTTCACAGTTCACCTCAATGCTGGATATAATAGCAAAAGAGCTTGACAAAACAGAAATATCCCATTACATGCTTACAGGCAAAACCAAAGCCAACGACAGGCTGCGAATGGTAAACGAATTCAACGCAAACGGCGTAAAGGTTTTTCTCATTTCTCTAAAAGCGGGCGGAACGGGGCTTAATCTTACGGGAGCGGACATTGTTATCCACTACGACCCTTGGTGGAATATTTCCGTCGAAAATCAAGCCTCGGACAGAGCCTACCGAATAGGACAAAAGCGCAACGTACAAATATATAAGCTGATCGCCCATAATTCCATAGAGGAGAATATTTTAAAGCTTCAAAAAAGCAAGGCTGAGCTAAACGATATCGTATCGGGAGGAGAGGCGGATATTACAAGAATGTCGGCGGAAGAGATCATAAATCTTATTGGGTAGGGACATAAAAAGGGGAAGCTTAAAAAAACTTAAAAAACATATACACTTGACAGATTCCGTAAAATGAGTTATAATAAAAACGTATTTTAAAGCTTATAGCTTATAAAACAAAGACAGTGACAAAGACAGTAGGTCCAAGCGGAAGCTTTCAGAGAGCCGCAGAGGGTGTGAACGCGGCAGCAGTACGCTTTTACCGAATATCACTTTGTAGTCGCAGGCTGAAAGGCGGTCAATAAAAGCCGCCGATTAAGCTGAGCCGTGTTTTTCGCGTTAAGAAAAGCTGTTTGGTGAATATGCCCGCTTGATCGTCATAGTGGCGGCGGAGCAGGTTCCGAACGGTCTATCGGGTGGTTGCAGGCTTACTCCCTGTCCCGTTATTCGGGACAGGGTTTTTATTTTGGAGCCTTGTTGAAAGGAAAACCGATGATACAAGAAAAAGATATCGTTATAGAACCACTGGACGGTCAAAACGCGGACAAGATACACAAAATACAAAGAGATGATATAGGCGCGGAATTTGTTGACGACGCGGACACGATCATCGAGCTTACCCGATACGGACTCGAGCACGGCTGCATGGGCGATACCTATGCGATAAAATACCGCTCGGAATATATCGGCGTTATCATTTTGGGAGAAGCCGTAGAATGGGAGACCGACCCTCCCGAGATGAGAGAAACGCCGTTTTACCGCTTAATGGGCTTTGTGATCGACAAAGGACACCGCAGTATGGGGATAGGGTCGTATGTATTGGAAAGGGTCATAAGCGTTTGTTATGAGAAATACGGCGTAAGACCCATCGCGTTAGGCTGCCACAAGGATAATGCAAAAGCGGCGAGGTTTTATTTGAGGCACGGATTTAAAAGGACGGAGTATATGGAGGGCAACGATCGTTATTATTTAAGGTACCCGAATAACGTTTAATAATTGCGATTTTACTGAAAGTGAGGGCTGTTTGTGCGCGGAGATATGGTTTTGGCAGGAAGGCTGATAAGTATAATAGAAGCTTCAAGACAAAGCGCTTTGAAAAAGGTCAATGAAGAGCTTATCAAGATGCATTGGCAAATAGGCGAATTTTTGAGCAATGAAGCTAAAAGCGCTTCCTATGGCGATTCTTATATAGAAGAGATATCATCGGAAATCCAAAAGGCATTCCCGGGAATCAAAGGCTTTAATAAACGAGGTCTTTACAGAATGAGACAGTTTTACGAGGCATATAAGGATAATCCAAAAGTGTCACCGCTGGTGACACAATTGAACTGGACTAATCACTTGCTGATAATGTCAAGCTGCAAAAGCGACGAGGAAAGAGAATTTTATATAAGGCTTTCCATTAAGGAAAATTATTCAAAAAGAGAATTGGAACGCCAATTAGAGAGCGGATACTATGAAAGATATATGCTGTCGTCCGAAGGACTGCCGCCCGAAGCGGTAAAAAGACTTAACGACAATCCGTTTCTTAATTCTTATGTTTTGGAATTTCTCGATTTGCCGAATAATTATCATGAAAAAGATTTAAAGCAAGCTATTATAAAAAATATGAGAAATTATATTTTGGAGTTAGGCAGAGATTTTACCTTTATCGATGAGGAATATAGGGTTCAAGTGGGCGGCGAGGATTTTAAAATCGATTTGCTTTTCTATCACAGAGGTCTTCAATGTCTTGTTGCAATAGAATTGAAAATCGGCAGATTTAAACCCGAGTACATTTCAAAGCTCGATTTTTACCTTGAAGCTCTTGACCGTCAAGTCAAAAAAGACAATGAAAACCCCAGTGTAGGTATGATCTTATGCGCGTCTAAGGACAACGAGGTAGTCGAATACGCCATGAGCCGAACGCTGTCCCCTATGATGGTAGCGGAATATAAGCTCCAATTGCCCGACAAAGCGGTTTTGCGAAAGAAATTGCAGGAATTGATAAATATTCCGTTAATTGAAGAAAAAGAAGAAGAATAATAATAAAAACAAACGAAAGGAAGAAAAAAATGTACGAGAAAGTAAACTCCTCCCTCTCCCCCGTGGAGAGGGAAAAAAAGATCAAGCAATTTTGGGACGACAACGGGATCTTTGAAAAATCCATGGAGGTACGCAAGGGCGACCGCTCCTATGTGTTCTACGACGGTCCTCCCACCGCCAACGGAAAGCCTCATATCGGTCACGTCGAAACAAGAGCCTTCAAGGATATGATCCCCCGCTATCACGCTATGAAGGGAGCCTTCGTTCCGCGAAAGGCGGGCTGGGACACGCACGGTCTGCCCGTTGAGCTTGAGGTGGAAAAAAAGTTAGGCTTGGACGGAAAGGAGCAGATCGAGGAATACGGTCTGGAGCCCTTTATCGATCAGTGTAAGGAAAGCGTATGGAAGTACAAGGGCATGTGGGAGGATTTTTCCCGCACCGTGGGCTTTTGGGCTGATATGGACGCTCCTTACGTTACCTATCACAATGACTTTATCGAATCCGAATGGTGGGCGTTAAAGCAGATATGGGAAAAGGACCTGCTTTATAAGGGCTTTAAGATAGTGCCCTACTGTCCCCGCTGCGGAACTCCCTTATCCTCTCACGAGGTGGCGCAGGGGTATAAGGACGTTAAGGAAAGGTCCGCAATAGCGCGCTTTAAGGCTAAGGGAGAGGACGCATATTTTTTGGCATGGACCACCACGCCCTGGACACTGCCCTCGAACGTTGCTCTCTGCGTTAACCCCGACGAGACGTATGTCAAGGTAAAGAGCGGGGAATACACCTACTACATGGCAGAGGCGCTGGTCTCCGCCGTTCTGGAGGAGGGCTGGGAGATACTGGAGCGCTATCGGGGCAAAGAGCTTGAATATAAGGAATACGAGCCGCTGTTCAATTTCGTTTCTCCCAAGGAAAAATGCTGGTACGTTACCTGCGACGGCTATGTAACTCTTACCGACGGTACGGGTATCGTTCATATCGCTCCCGCCTTCGGCGAGGACGACGCAAACGTCGGAAGAAACTACGGCTTGCCTTTGGTGCAGCTTGTTGATTCAAAGGGCGAGATGACCGCGGAGACGCCTTGGGCGGGAATCTTCTGCAAGGACGCGGACAAGGAGGTCTTAAAGGACCTTAAGGAAAGAGGCTTGCTGTTCAGCGCGCCTCCCTTTGAACACAGCTATCCTTTCTGCTGGCGCTGCGACACGCCCCTTATTTACTACGCAAGAAACAGTTGGTTTATAAAAATGTCCGCCGTTCGCGACAAAATGATAAAGAACAACGAGGCGGTAAACTGGATACCCGAAAGCGTAGGAAAAAACCGCTTCGGAGACTGGATTGCCAACGCTCAGGACTGGGCGCTGAGCCGAAACCGCTATTGGGGCACCCCCTTAAATATTTGGGAATGCGAATGCGGACACCGTCACGCGGTGGGCAGCATCGAGGAGCTGAGATCCATGAGCAAAAACTGCCCCGAGGATATAGAGCTGCACAAGCCCTATATAGACGCGGTGACCATAACCTGCCCAAAGTGCGGAAAGGAAATGAAGCGCGTACCCGAGGTAATAGACTGCTGGTTTGACAGCGGCTCCATGCCTTTCGCACAGCATCATTATCCCTTTGAAAACAAGGAACTGTTTGAAAGTCAGTTCCCCGCCGACTTTATCTCGGAGGCGGTGGATCAGACAAGGGGCTGGTTCTACTCTCTGCTTGCCATCTCCACCCTTGTGTTTGACAAAGCGCCTTATAAAAACGTCCTTGTTCTCGGCTTGGTCCAGGACGAGGAGGGGCGGAAAATGTCCAAGCATTTGGGCAATACCGTAGACCCCTTTGAGGCATTGGAGACCTACGGCTCCGACGCGGTAAGGTGGTATTTCTACACCAACAGCGCCCCTTGGCTGCCCAACCGTTTTTCGGGCAAGGCGGTCACCGAGGGACAGAGAAAATATATTTCCACCCTTTGGAACACCTACGCATTTTTCGTTTTGTACGCCAATATCGACAATTTTGACGCGGGACAGTATAAGCTTGAGCCCGAAAAGCTGCCCGTTATGGACAAGTGGCTGCTGTCAAGGCTAAACACCGTCGTCAGGACCGTTGACGAAAATCTTGCGTGCTACCGTATCCCCGAGGCGGCAAAGGCGCTTCAGGATTTCGTGGACGAAATGTCCAACTGGTACGTAAGAAGAAGCCGCGAGAGATTTTGGCAGAAGGAGCTGACCCAAGACAAGATAAACGCTTATATGACGCTTTACACCGCGTTGGTGACCGTCGCCAAGCTGACCGCGCCCATGACCCCCTTTGTTGCGGAGGACATTTACCGCAATTTAGTCTGCACCAACAACGCGGACGCCCCCGAAAGCGTTCATTTAATCAGCTATCCCGTATGCGACGAAAGCCTTATAGACGAAGAGCTCGAAGCGAATATGGAAACGGTGCTTCAGATAAAGACCCTCGGTCTTGCCGCAAGAAACGCCGCCGCTATAAAGAGCCGTCAGCCCCTGTCCGAAATAATCGTACAGTCCGAAAACAAGCTTGACGATATGTTCAAGGAAATAGTGACATCGGAGCTGAATGTAAAGAAGCTGGAATTTAAGAAGGACGTTTCCGAATACACCGTTTATTCCTTTAAGCCTCAGCTTAAGCTGCTGGGCGCAAAATACGGCAAGCAGCTCAACGAAATAAGAACGGTGCTTTCACAGCTTGACGGAGCCAAGGCGATGGCGGAGCTGAAAAACACGGGAGTTATGACCGTTTCTCTGTCAACGGGAGATATCAAGCTTACCGAGGAGGAGCTTTTGATCGACGTTTCTCAGAGAGAGGGCTGCGCGGTGGCTTCTGACAGAGGCATAACCGTCGTTTTAAATACCCGTCTTGACGATAAGCTTATCGAGGAGGGCTTCGTCCGCGAGATAATCAGCAAGCTTCAAACCATGCGCAAGGACGCGGGCTTCGAGGTAATGGACAACATCAAGGTCTACTGCTCCGATAACGAAAAAATAAAGAGCATTATCGAGAAGAACAAGGCTGAAATTGCGGACAACACTCTTACCGAAGGCTTTGAGCTCGGAAAGCTCGGCGGATATACCGCGGAATGGGATATCAACGGCGAAAAGGTGACGCTTGGAGTCGAGAAATTATAATATAAATAATATAATACAAAACCGCCCCGTCAAAGCAAAGCTTTG
>JAMPHV010000081.1 GCA_023663265.1 Bacteroides sp. | reverse complement strand
TTTTGGTGTCACCTTAAGCCCCGCGCGGGAGCGCACACTGCACTCGCTTCCGAGCGAAAGAAAACATCACATAATATGTAATTTTAAGAATTAGTAAATCGGTACTTTTATAAAATTTAAAGCATTATCTTAAGTGCAATCATAAAAAATAGTATCTTTGATTTAGAAATTTTTGGGAAACTTAAAATTCCCCCTATATTGAAAACTATGAGTTTTTAACAAAAGACTTTACATAAAAGAATAAAGTTTTATGCCCGCACAGACATTGAAATCGGCGAAGCCGTTCCACAATTATCAATTATCAATTATCAATTATCAATTGTCAATTATCAATTGTCAATTATCAATTATCAATTGGCAAAGTGATTTCCGCGGCAAAAATGCCTTCTTCGTTTTGTCTGTTGACAAAGCCGCCGTATTTTTTCGCTACTCTGTCTATGCGGAACAAGCCGTAGCCGTGCTCTCCCTCCTTGGTGGACAGGTAGAGACCCTTTTCCTTTCTTACTTTTCCCGCGGAATTTTGCACCGATAAATAAAGCTGTCCCTTAAGTCTTCCTATATAAACTCTCAGAAATCTTTCCTCCTCGGGCAGACCTGCGCAAGCCTCGATCGCGTTGTCGAGCATATTCCCCAGCACGGAGCACAGCTCCACGTCGCTTATGAGCAGCTTTTCGGGGATATTGGCTTTAACGTTTATTTTAATATTCAATTTTTCCGCCACATTGAGCTTGCTGTTCAGGATCGCGTCAGCCATAACGTTGCCCGTTTTTATTACCGTGTCTACCGTGTCCAAGTCCTCCGCGAGCTGGTCAAGATAAGCTCCGAGCTCTTTGTGTTTACCGTTGGAAAGCTGAGTTTTCATATTTTGGATATGATTTCGGTAATCGTGCCGCCAGCCGCGTATTTGGCGGTACATATTCTGTATCTCTCTTACCTGCTTTTCGATAAGCTCGCTCTGAAAGCGTTCGATACGCTTATCTATCATATTGTAGACGGTATTTCTTATAAAGAAATACCCGAAGATACATAACAGGCAAAGCAATATTGCCGACAGAATCACAATTATTACAGTCATACGGTCACCTTTTATAAAACTCTATGAACCTTTTGTTTACTTCTCCCTGCATTCGTCTTGAAACGGGAATTTTTTCCCCGCTGTCCAAGGCGATTCCGTCCGCGGATATCGATCTGATAAATCTGATATTTACCGCAAAGGAACGGTGACAAAGGATAAAATCCTCCGTAAGCGCTTTTTTGGCTTCGCCTATCCCGCTTTCGCACAAAACCGTTCCGCCGTCGGCAAGCTTGACTATAGTCCTCTTTCCCGCCGCCTCGATATAAACAATTTCCTCGGCGGAGACGTGCAGAAGCTTTTCCCTGCATTGGAGCAGTATTTCGTCCTTTTTTGAAAAGCGGCGTTTGATATATCTGTCCAAAACGTTAAAAAGCTTTTCCTCGTTTAAGGGCTTCAAAAGATAGTGCAGAGCCTCCACCTCATAGCCCTCGCCAATATGCTCCGAGTAGCCCGTTATAAAAACAATGGGGAGCCTGTCTCCCTCGGCTCTGAGCTTTTTTGCAAGCTCCATGCCGCTGATCTCTTTCATTTCGATATCCAGCAAAAGTATATCGCAGGGCTTATCGGGGTAGGAAAACAGAAAGCCCTCGGCGCTTACATATTCGTCTATTTCCAAAGCAAAGGGCTTATCCTCCGACCACCTGTCAAGAAGACGCCGCAATTCGGTTATCTGAGCTTCGTTATCGTCGCACACGGCTATTGTAAGAGGCATTTTTGACTCCTATCCTTATTTATTTGTTTTTATCTCTTTCTCTGACCGCCATTCTGTCGCATCTTTCATTCTCCTCGTGTCCCGCGTGACCCTTTATCCAGTTGAATTTAACGTTGTGTATCTCCAGCAGACCGAGAAGTCTTGCCCACAGGTCGCTGTTGAGGGCGGGCTTTTTGTCGCTTTTTACCCAGCCGTTTTTTCTCCAGCTCTTTGCCCAGCCCTTTTCGATACCGTCCACCACGTATTTTGAGTCGGTTTGCAGTATAACGTCGCAGGGGTATTTTAACGCCTCGAGACCCTTTATAACGCCCGTCAGCTCCATTCGGTTGTTGGTGGTGTGCGGCTCTCCGCCGCACAGCTCCTTTTCCTTTCCCTCGCATCTCAATATTACTCCGTAGCCGCCGGGACCGGGATTTCCCGAGCAGGCGCCGTCCGAAAAAATATAAACCTTTTTTCTTTCCATATTTAACGGTTGTTCCTTTCTTTTCCGAAAAATTTCAGTATTTTTGCTTTAGCGCTTCTGAAAGGCTTTCTTACTCTTATAAATATTCTTATAACGATATCCAGCAGTCTGTCGGTGACCTTGCTCGTCAGCAGACCCGTTTCGATCCCCACAGCCGCCGTAAGCGCCATAATACAGAAGCCGAGCAGCCCGATGGAATAAAAGCCGAACATATTAGGCATTATAAGGGCGGCTCCCACAAACGCCGCCGTGAGAACCACAAGCATACCTATTTTCCAAGGTCTCACGGGCTTCAGCACGCGCGCCACCGTGAAAAACCCGATAGCCGCCGCAACATAGGCGGTGACCGTGGACATGACCTCGGTGGAAAGCCCGAAGCATTCGCAGCATACAGCCGAAATAATAACGCCGAGAGCGACTGCAGCGCCCTGGGGCAGAGAGATGCGCAGTATATTGCGGATAAAGCCGCCTTTGATGATATCGGTGTTTGACTGTAATGCGAGCAGAAAGCTGGGGACCCCTATCGATAAGGAGCTTATAAGGGTGAGCTGTATCGGCTGAAAGGGATAGGGTATCGGCAGAAAGATGAAAATAAACGCCAATATAACGGAGTAAACGGTTTTAGCCAAAAACAGCGTTCCGCTTCTTTGCAGGTTATTGACCGAGCGTCTGCCCTCGGCGACCACCAAAGGCATAGAGGCAAAATTACTGTCCAGCAGCACAAGATTGGACACGCTTCTTGCCGCGTCGCTGCCCGACTGCATGGCGATGGAGCAGTCCGCCTCCTTAAGAGCCAGCACGTCGTTTACGCCGTCCCCCGTCATTCCCACGGTTTTCCCCTTAGCCTTGAGCGCCTTAACGAGCAGCAGCTTTTGATTTGGAGAAACTCTTCCGAAAACGGTATATTTTTCCGCCGCGTCGGGGATATCGCCGTCGGAGAGAGTGGAAGCGTCCACCGTCAGCTCCGCATTTTTTACTCCCGCCTTATGGGCTATTTTTGAAACGGTAACGGGGTTGTCTCCCGAAATGATCTTTATATCCACGCCCTGTTTGTCGAAAAATCCAAGAGTTGCGGGAGCTTCCTTTCTGATAACGTCGCCGATAAATATAAGCGCCGCCGCCTTAAGTCCGCGCGGCAGCTCCGTTTCGGCGAAGCTCTCCGCCGAATAAGCCGCCGTCAGCACGCGAAGCCCCTCCCGCTGCGCTCGTTCGCATTTTTCACGTATTTTTCCGTATTGCTCTCTTAACACAAATTCGGGAGCGCCGAAAATAAGGCAGCCCTTTTCAAATTCCGCTCCGCTCCACTTTCTGGCGGAGGAGAAGGGGACGGTTTTTTTGGCTTCGGGCAGCCTGCTTATACCGCTTCCCCACCTTGTTTTTACCGCGTTAAAGGTGGGATTGTCGTCGTTCATGACCGAAACGAACGCGGTCATAGCCTCGTCGAGAGGAAAGCCGTCTTCAAGAAGCTCGGTTCCCTCTACCTGCATTATTCCCTCGGTAATGGTTCCCGTTTTGTCGAGACAAAGCGTGTCAACTCTTGCAAGAGTCTCTATACAATACATATCCTGAGCCAAGGTCTTATGCGCGGCGAGCCTCATTGTCGCCACCGCCATTACAACGCTGGTCAGAAGATAAAGCCCCTCGGGTATCATACCTATAAGCGCCGCCGCGGTGCTCACTATAGCTCTGTCGGTGGGCTGCTCGGATATTACGATGGAGTTTATGAAAAGACCCAGCGCAAGGGGGATTATACATACCGCGATGACCTTTATGATAGTGTCTAAGGCTTTCAGTATAACGCTGTTGTTTTTTTTGATATACTTCGCTCCCGCGGTTATTTTGGAGGCAAAATTATCCGCGCCTATCCTGTTTACCCTCGCTTTGACGTTTCCGCTTACGACGAAGCTGCCCGACATCATTTCGTCCCCCGCCCTTTTGGGCACGGGATCGCTTTCGCCCGTTATAAGGCTTTCGTTGACCTCGCACTCCCCCTCGACGACGACGCAGTCGGAGCATATCTGCCGCCCCGCGTTCAATAGGGTAAGCTCGTCCGCGACTATCTCGGCGGTGTTTATTTCCTTTTCCGCTCCGTTTCTCAGGACCACAGCCTTTGGCGCGGACACTAAGCTGAGCTTGTCCACCACTCTTTTTGCTCTTATTTCCTGAAAAATGCCTATAAGAATATTGAAAAAGATAACCCCCAAAAACAGGCAGTTTTTATATGAGCCGGTCAGAAATACAAGAAAACCCAAGATAATATTCAGCAGATTAAAAAAGGTAAAAATATTTTCCCTTATTATTTGCTTAACGCTTTTGGTATGGCTCTCCTGCACGCCGTTTACCAGCCCTTTTCCGACTCTTTCGGATATTTCGGCGTCGCTGAGCCCTTTGCTTAAGTATTCCTTATCCTCGGCAAAATTTTTTTCCAAAGGCTTCATCTCCTTTTTGGCGTTGCTTATACTGTTAGCTTATCATTTAAAGGCAAGGTTGTTTTAATTTTTTCTTTATTTTACCACACCGAGGGGAAAATAGCAACCGATAAGTTTAAATTTTGGAAGAACTTAGATCAATTTGGATTTTCTCTTCTCTCTTGACTTTTTCCCGCCGTTTTTGTATAATAATTTTAAAAGTATAACAATAAACAGGAAAGGACATGATCTATGAAAAAATTACTTGCGCTTATATTGGCTTCATCGCTTCTTTTGGCAAGCGGCTGCTCCGACGGAGGCAGCGGCGATAACGACACGTCTCCCGCAGGGACAGAGACCGCCGCGGGCGCCGAAGGCACGGAGGCGGGAGCCGACAGCGAGGAGACCGTCAAGGAGAATACCGAGGCTCCCGCAGAGGAAACCGCAAGCACCGTTCCTCCCGTTACCTCGGAGGAATACACCACCGTCCAGCCTCCCTCGGAGGGTCTTTCGGAGGAGGAGCAGAGAGAATATATGATAAACAACAGCTTAATGACCCTCGGCGACACCTCGAGAATGATAAACGTTATGAAAAAAGCCGAAGCGGGCGAGGAGATCACCGTGGGCTTTATCGGCGGCTCCATTACCGAGGGCATTTCAGCGGGCGACAGTCTTTGCTACGCCAAGCTGACCCATAACGCTCTCAGCGAGATGTTCCCCGATACCACCGTAAACTATATAAACGCGGGTCTCAGCGGCACCCCCTCCGTATTGGGCGTAGTAAGAGCGGAAAGGGACCTTTTCGCGGATAAGCAGCCCGATATAATATTCATCGAGTTCGCGGTAAACGACGGCGGCGATCAGCAGTACAAGGACTGCTACGAGAGCCTTGTCAAAAAGTGCCTTGACAAGGAAAATCAGCCTGCGGTGGTGCTTTTGTTCACCGTCCTCAAAAACCGTTACAGCTGCCAGCCGCAAATGGCGGTGGTAGGCGAGCACTACGGATTGCCCATGATCAGCGTGGGCAACGCGATAAACCCCATGTTCGACGCGGGGCTTATGACATGGGAAAGCTATTCCGACGACGAATCCCACCCCAACATTTGGGGTCACGAGCTGGTGAAGGATTTCAATATGAATTACTTCAACAAGGTAAAGGCGGAAGCGGACGCTATGGACGCAGCTCCCGAGATCACGCCGCTCCCCGACACGGCGGTCTACACTGCCGAGTATTCCAACTTAGAGCTTTTGGAGAGGTCTCAGCTTAACGTTACCGACTGCTCGGGCTTTACGGAAGCCGACAAGGTCATCGCGACCTTTAACGACGGCTGGATGTACCGCAGCAAGACGGGCGCGTCGGTGACCTTTACCGCCGAATTTAAAACGCTTTTCTTAGTGTTCAACTGCAACAACACCGATTCCTATGCCGACGCCGAGGTCTATATCGACGGCGAGCTTGTTAACACCATGCCCTCCTGCAAGTCGGGCGGCTGGGGCAATCCCGAGGCGGACCATGTATGGACGGGCAGCGAATGTAAGGAGCACACCGTCGAGGTAAGAGTTGCGCCCACCGACAACGGAATGTACTACGGACTTATAGGCGTGGGAGTCGGAAAATAAACAGACCCGTTCCGATATTTCAAAGGAAGCAAGTATGAAAACAGCCTTTAAACAAAAACCCTCTTTTATAAAAACATATTCCTCTCCCGTATGCCGAATAAAGACAAACAAGCTTCGCTGGACCGCAGCTCTTATCCTTATCCTGATCTCTGCGGCGGTCCTTGCCGCAAGCCGTTTCAGCTCCGCCTTTGCGGATTGGTTCGGCTTTAACGTCTACCCCGTTTTTTCGGGTATCGGCTCAAGACTGTGGGGACTGCTGCCGTTTTCGGCGGGAGAGGTTTTTGTGGCGCTGTTTATATTGGGAACGCTCGCGGGGCTCGTATGTCTTGTCCTGTATGTTAAACACAGGCGGGGACAGCGGATAAGAGCTTTTTTAAACGGCTTCTCGTGGGCGGTCTGCATTGCTTCTTTTCTGTTTCTTTCGGTCACCTTCAACTGTCTTGCGGGCTATAACCGTACCCCCTTTTCGGAATACAGCGGGCTCGCTCTTTCCGAGTACACCGCCGAGGAGCTGAGAGGGCTTACACTGACGCTGATAGAGGCAGCCAACGATACGGTAAAGGAGGTTGCCCTAAACGACGAGGGACGCCCCGTAAAGCCCGAGGATTTCGACCGCTTAGCCTGCGAAAGCATGGAAAGGGCGGCGGAAAAATACGAGGCGCTGAAAACCTATTATCCCCGCCCAAAGGCGGTCGCCGCCTCGGACGTTATGTCAAGCTTTAATTTGGCGGGAATATACTTTCCCGTAACGGTAGAGGCGAATTACAACAAAAGCATGCCCGTTTCCTCTCAAGGCTTCACCGCCTGTCACGAGCTAAGTCATCTCAGCGGCTTTATCCGCGAGGACGAAGCAAATTACATAGCCTTTATCGCCTGCCGCGAAAGCGACAGCCCGTATTTCAGATACAGCGGCTATTTAGACGCGCTGACCTACGCCTTGAACGCCTACCGCACCGTTGCCTCCGACGGCGAATACTATGAGCTCACCGCTCAAATCGACCCCTTGATACTGTCGGAATACGGTTACAGAAACGAATACTGGTCTCCCTATCGGAAAAAGGTCACCTATAAGGTTTCCGCCGCGGTAAACGACGCCTATCTTAAAGCCAACAATCAAACGGACGGCACCAAGAGCTACGGCAGAGTCGTCGATCTTATGCTCGCGGAGTGGAAGGCAAACGGCGGAAGTCTGTAAGAGCAAGTCCGAAAAATGCAAGTCTGACAAATTTTTCCTGCAAATATTGACTATTCCCGCATAAAATGCTATAATATAAGAAAGCCGATAATTTAGGGCTTGTACCCTGTTCTTAAGAAAGGGAGGCGTTACGGTGCGGAGGATACTTATTGCAGGAAAAAACAAAAAAATATGCGAAAGCATTTCCGCCTTGCTTACGGACGCAGGAAGCGCCGAGGTTCCCGAAAAAGCTCCGAAAGCGGCGGGAGGCTCGGCTTGCGTTTCCGACGCCGACGCTAAGGACTCGAAAAACGGCTGCCGAACCGTCTGCGTTACGGACGGGATACACGCAAGAAGCGTTGACGTCTTCTCCTTTGACCTTATCGTCATTTCCACCCCGCTGGAGGACGAATTCGGGCTCGACCTTGCCGCCGAGCTTCACGGAAAAAGCGGAGCGGGACTCATTGTCATAACCAAAGGGGAATTAGCGGAGGAGGTACAAAACAAGATCAAGTTTACGGGCGCCTTCGTTATCGGAAGACCCACCTCCAAGACGGCTCTTTTGCAGGCGGCGAGGTTTGCGGAGATCGCGGGCGAAAGCGTAAAGCGTCTTACCGAGGAAAAAAACCGCCTTGAAAGACAGATCGAGGATATGAGGATCATAAACCGCGCAAAATCCTGTCTTATGCAGTATCTCAAGCTCACCGAGGAACAGGCGCACAGGCATATACAAAAGCAGGCAATGGACCTCAGAAAAACTCAGAGACAGGCGGCGGAGGATATTTTGCTGACCTACGACATATAGAGCCTGTTCAGCGGTTTTGTTTAATGTGCACTAAAAATATTTTTAAATTTGTTGCAAAATCGGTTGACTTTTATCTTAATTAAGGTTATAATCTTTATTATAGGCAACTATCACTTTACGCCTAAATTATAAGGAGGAATAATCAATGAATTTTAAAAAGACAATTGCAGCCGCCGCCGTATCTGCTTTGGCAGTATCCGCTTTTGCTGTAAGCGCAAGCGCTGAAACAGCGGGTCTGATCTTCCAGACCAACGCTTGGACATTCCGCAACACTATCGGTCAGAGCCAGGCTATCTGGTGGGATCCCGATTTCGGCGATGCAATGAACTTTGACACATGGGTTGCAAACGACCTGGAGATCACCGCAGACGGTACATACACCGTTTCCTTCGAGAAGAACATTATGGAGGACTGCAAGGACGGTCCCGAGCAGTTCTGGAACTTCCTTAAGCTTCAGACTGACATCTCCGCCGCAGAATATCCCGACGTTCAGATCACTATCGACAGCCTTAAGGTTGACGGCAACGAGATTGCTGCCGCTACAAGCGCTGCTCAGGGCACCGACAAGGTTTCCAAGGACGATTATTTTGACTCCGCCACCGTTAAGGAGGTTGCCGACGGCTACCTCGTAGGCTTTTATAACACCTGGAACGGCGATGAGACCGTTATCTCCTCCGAGGACTTCGGCGGCAAGGTAGAGTGCACATTCACTATCACAGGCTTCAAGGCTGCCGATTCCGCTGCTCCCGCAGAGGAAGCTCCCGCTGCCGAGGCTCAGGCTCCCACAGGCAACGACGCTGCCGCTACCGCCGACAAGAGCAATGCCGACACAGGCGTTGAAGGCGTAGCCGCTATCGCAGGCATCGCCGTTATCGCAGCAGGCGCTATCGTTATCGCTAAGAAGAGAAAGTAAAAGTAAATTAAATTAAATAGCTATAAAAAACGACCCGTCTTTGACAGGTCGTTTTTTACGTCATAATAATTGACAATTGATAATTGATAATTGACAATTAAGGTGTCGGCTTCGCCGACAATTTTTGATTTTTGCGGTACAAATTTATAAGCTTGGTATTATTATAATGAACTCGGTTAAATAATGCATAAGTGTAAATTTAAATCACGCGGCGGAGCCGCTCCACAATTCAAGGTAAAAAATTTGGAAATCATTGCGACAAAAGTAAAAGCGCACATCTTAAAACGAAAATAAGCATTGAATAAAAAGCAGAATGAGCTTTAATTAAAGCTTAATAAATCATTATAAAACATCGGCAGTTATAATTCTAAGCGCCTGCATTTTTAAAAAAACGGGATACCGACTTATATTCTAAAACAACTTCCAAAGCGGGGAAAAGGGGGTGGGAGGGGG
>JAMPHV010000080.1 GCA_023663265.1 Bacteroides sp. | reverse complement strand
CATTGCGGTTTTTCTTTGCTCGGATAATAAATTTTTCGTTTTGCTTTATAAAATATTCATAATATCTGTTGCAGTCAAAGCCTCTGTCCATAGTGCGTATATTGGATTTGGAAAAATGCCTGCTGAGAAATTCAAAGCATTTAATATTTTCATTATCCTCACTGACAAAATCTGTTTCTTTTGATGAGTAAATTCTGCTGTACACTCCATAAGGAAGCTTTTGCTCCGATAATATTGCTGCTCCTAAAGTATGGTAGCCTACTCCTATTTCTCCTGTGCTGCCGTCTCTGACTTCGCATAAGCCTTCAAGCTTTGTGCTTGCATGCTTGGTAATGTCCGATCCGTCTATTATCAGCACGCTGTTATCGCTGTATCGGTTTTTTATCGCTTTTAAATATTCTTCAAACAAATTCTCTCCACCGTCAAAATCGTTAAGGTTTCTCGAAAGCCGCTTAACGGTTTTGACAAGCTGGATTTTTTCGTTAAGATGTCTGCCTGTTTCCGATAGCAAGCAGCTTTTTGAAGCAATTATTCCGTAAATCATATTACAAACAAACTTTAACGCAGGACGGCTAAAATTTTTTGAAATTTTTTCTGAAAATTTTAAAATACCCCTTTTCAAATTGCTGCTGACTGTGGTATAATAATTCATAGTGCAATACCTCCTTTGTTTGATGTTTTTTTCGCTATTAACATTATACCACATCGGAGTGCTTATTGCACTGCTTTTTTGCACTTTTTCATTTTTATTTTGATTGTTTTTGCTTTTATAACGGGATTTGTTGGGGGTGAGTTGGATGATTTTGTGGAAACTTAAAAAAGCTTTGTCCTTGACTTTCCCGCTCCGATATGCTAAAATCTAATACCAAACAACACAAGTAAAGGCGGGCGGTAAAAATGTACGAAGCAGTAATCTGTATCATAGCGGGGCTCGGCGCGGGGCTTGGCACCGGCTTTGCGGGAATGAGCGCCGCAGCGGTGATCTCCCCTATGCTGATAACCTTTCTTAACGCCGATCCCTACGCCGCGGTGGGAATTGCGCTCGCAAGCGATGTGCTGGCGAGCGCGGCAAGCGCATGGACATATAAGAAAAATAAGAATATTGATGTAAAAAACGGTATTGTAATGATGATATGCGTTCTGCTGTTCACCGTTGCGGGAAGCTGGGTATCAAGCCTTCTGCCCACGACCGTTATGGGCGGCTTCAGCACCTTTATGACTATGATACTCGGCATAAAATTTATAATCAAGCCCGTTGTTGCCACCAAGGAAAGCATGTCAGCCGTTTCTGTAAAAAAACGCATAGTGCAGTCGGTCATCGGCGGCTCAGCCGTAGGCTTTATCTGCGGCTTTGTGGGTGCGGGCGGCGGAATGATGATGCTGATGCTGCTTACGGTTATCATGGGCTATGAGCTAAAAACCGCCGTGGGCACCAGCGTTTTTGTAATGGCGTTCACCGCTCTCACAGGCTCGGTGAGCCACTTTGCAATAGGAGGTCTTCCCGATCCTATACAGCTTGCCGTTTGCGCGGCGTCTACGCTTGTTTTCGCTCTTATCGCCTCAAAAATCGCCAACAAGGCAAAGCCTGCGGTGCTTAACAGAGTTGTGGGCGTTATACTGCTGATTCTCGGCATAGCTATCCTTACCGTCAACCTGATAGAATGACGCGGGCAGATAAAAATTTTTGTCGGTTGACAAAAATCCGAACTTGTGTTATAATAAAAGAAATACTTATTTGCTTTAAATTGATAAAGTGAATTAAAAAAGAAAAAACGGGAGAAAGGGCTTGGAATATTATAAGGAAGCGTTCCCGAAAAAGAAAGGCAGAAGGAGACAAATGTCAACAAGAAAAGGTAATTTAATGAGCGTCAGAGCCGATATAAAGGTTCTGGACGCAACTTTAAGGGATGGAGGACTGTGCAACAACTTTGAGTTCAGCGACGAGTTTGTTACCGAGCTTTACAAGACAAACGTAAAAAGCGGCGTAGATTACATGGAATTTGGCTATAAGGCGAGCAAAAGCCTGTTCAAAAAAAGCGACTACGGCAAGTGGAAATTCTGTGATGAGGAGGATATTCGCAGTATCGTAGGCGACAATATATCCGATATGAAGATCGCGGTCATGGCAGACGTCGGTCGGTGCGACTATAAGACCGACTTTCTTCCCAAAAGCGAAAGCGTGGTGGATATGGTGAGGGTAGCCTGCTATATTCATCAGATACCCGCCGCGGTGGAAATGATAGAGTATCTTCACGGGCTCGGATATGAAACGAGCTGCAACATCATGGCGATTTCTCAGTGTAATTCCAAGCAGGTCGAGGAGGCGCTGGAAATGATCGGCGGCTCCAATGTGGACGTTATCTATCTCGTGGACAGCTACGGCTCGTTATATCCCGAAAATGCCGCCGATCTTGCCAAGGAATACCTCGAGATCGCCGAAAAATACAATAAAAAGGTAGGCTTTCACGGTCACAACAATCAGAATTTGGCGTTTGCAAACACCATTGAGACGCTTTCCTACGGCGTTTCCTATGTTGACGCAACCGCGCTCGGAATGGGAAGAGGAGCGGGGAACTGCGCTATGGAGCTGCTTTTGGGCTTTCTGAAAAATCCGAAATACAGCTTGTACAGCTTACTGGAGTTTATCGAAAAGTATATGATACCGCTGAAGCAGCAGGGCATACTGTGGGGCTACGATCTGCAATACCTGTTTACGGGACAGCTCAACCGTCACCCCCGCGAGGCTATGACCTTCACGGCTGAGGGCAGAAGCGATTACTGTGAATTTTATAAATCCTTGTTGGAGAATTTCTGATAATAAAGAGTTGTAAAGAACGACCTGTCGAAAACGGGTCGTTTTTTCAATTTTTTTACAGCCCTTTTTTAAATCAACGCTGCCTCAATAGCCGATCGGCGGAGCTGTATTTGCGGCGAAGCTTCTTAGAAAGCCGAGCTTTTTCCTTTGGCTTGGGGTTGACCGCCAACTGTCTTTTTTCCGCGGTAAAAATATAATATCCGTCCTTTTCCCGAACGTTAACTCCTCCGAAGACCGACGAAAGCTTGTTTTTGTACCAGTCAAGCCGCTTGGTGACCATTATCATTCGTCCGCCGAACGCCAGCCGCCTGTATCCGCCCTCGATAAAAGCCTTTGCTACGGAAAAGTCGGTATGATAAGGAGGATTTGACATTATCACGGTAAAGTCTCTGTCCGTAATATTTTCATAGCCGTTGCCGCAGCGAACGGGGATATCGGGCACGTTATTAAGCGCTGCGTTTTTCTTTGCAAATTCCGCCGCAATTTCCGAGCTGTCGGTCATTACTACGTTTTCGCTGCCTATAAGCTTTGCGGCGTAGATACCCACTATACCGCTTCCGCAGCCTAAATCCAGCACCTTGTCGCCCCGACTTATTTCGGTCAGCGTCAGCATGGCAAGAGTTCCCTTATCGGGTGCGTTCGGCGAGAACATACTGTCATGAGCGTACAGTGTAAGGGAGATTCCGTTGATAACCGCTTCCAAAGTCAATCCTCCCTTATCTGCTCGGCTTTGATAAAGAAATTGTAAACAGGGGCGATTTGTTTAAAATCCATGCCGATTTTTTTCGCTAAATTTTTGCCATACAATGTTTTAAAATCATTGCTTTCGCAAAACAGAAAAATATTCTTTCTGTTGAGCCATATTTTATTTTCGTCGGGCTGTTCGGGATAATGATCTCTTTTATACGCCTCTCCGCCCAAAATAAACGTGTTTTGTCCCAAGTACGCCTCCTTGGCGGCGGCAAAGCTGTAATCCCCCGACAGGATCAGCTTTCGCATCGCCTCCAAGGTCGGCGTTGTGGTATAATAATAGCCGCAGCCGTAGTCAAAGCCGCTTGGCGAAACGCTGAAATAAAACGCGGGAAGAGAGGTGTTGTTCTCTCTTGTGCGGCTGAAGGTATACCAAATATAATCACGGAAGATGGATTTTCCTTTTGCGTAACGCGCGTCGCGGTATATTCTCGAGAGCCTTTTGGGATCGCAGGATATTTTTTCGTCGATCTCGTTGATATACGGCTCGATTTTTGCCACAAGCTCATTGAAGGGCTCTTTGACATATTTTTCATAATCGCTTTTGTGCTGATGAAACCATTCCTTGCTGTCGTGAGAGTAATTTTCAAATATAAATTCGGGAGTTTTTGAAGTGAAGGGCATGGTCGTTTCCTTTCGTCTGACTTTTTTATTATTTTATCATTTTCAAGCGATTTTTTCAAGTACCCGTGAAAAAATACTTCAAGCTTCCCCAAAATTCAAAGCAAAACTCTTCAATATTTAATTGGCGGCGCAATATTACAATACCTATCCAAGCAGGCTTCCGATCATAAAAAAATTAAAAAGAAAATAATCTATAAATCCAAAACCGATACCCGAAAGCACCAACGGAACAACGAACAGTGCAGAGGAAAATATTACCGCTGATGAATAATTCTTCACCTGCGAAGAAACAAAAAATACAGCCGCCGCCGTCAGCGCCATTCCTGCAAGCCGCACCGCTTCCACTAAAATAATATACAGAATTATCGGCATTGAAACGCCGGAAAGATGCTCCATACTGAGGGCGGGAGCGGTACAAAGCTCTGTGCCCCATACGTTCAGTATATTATAAATACGCAGACCGTCAAATATAATAAGTATAAGAAAAGAACAGACCGTCACGGTCAGGAGCTTAAGAAAAAAGTTCGGACCCTGCCGTTTAACGATGAATGCAAAAGCATTGTCGTACCGAAGCGGTGCTCGGAGGTGTAGGAATAGACGGCGATCAAAATCAGAACGAACGCTTTTACCGCCGCGGCGAGCCTGTCGTAAACGCGAACGGAATCGCTGCCCGTAAGCATTTGGTAGCCAATGTCCTTTAAAAAAAAGCCGCCGTTTTCCTTTAAATATTCTGCGTGCTGAGAAAGCTTTGTCAGCGCTTCCGCCTTCATCAAGCCCTGTTCTGTAAAATCAAGACAGGCAGATTCAAGCTCTGATTGTATATACAGCGCCTTTTCCTCCGTGTACTCCCCTTGGATTTCCGAAACATAGGAATAATAGATATAGTCGGTTAAACTGCCGTAGTAAGGCTTTACGTTTTTTTGTAAAGCTATGACGAAAATAACCGTCGCCGAAAGTATAAAAACCGCCTTTCCGCCGATAAAGCTCTTGTATAATTCCTGGGAAAAAAGGCTTGCGCTTGCGCCGCGCAATAGTCCGTTTTTAGCGGGACGTTTTTTTGGGGACATTCTTCCCGAAAACGTTCGTACTCCCGCAGCACCGCAAATAAGGGCGAAAACTGCCGAAGCGCAGCACGTCAAAAGCGCTCCCTTAACAGGAAAACCGAAAAAATTTACATTAAGATATTTACCCGCAAGCTCTGCGGAATCGGCGACCGCCGTTAGGTTTATCTGACTTAGGGGAGCGAAAACGCTCGTTGACGGTATCAGGTAGTATAAAGCCGTCTCACAAGCAGTAAACCCAAGTATCAGGACAAATTCCGCCGCGCTTTCCAATGGCAGCGCGGAAAACAAAAACACCGCCGCCGCGAAGGTAATGCAAAACAGCAGCTTGATCAGCATAAACTCGGCTAAAAACGACCTAACGCTTATCGAAGCAGCGCAGGAAAAAAAGCCGTACACCGACTGCACCCCTCGGCTTAGGTCTCCGAAGCCGTATAAGGTCGCTCCCGCAGCTATTCCGCTTCCGTAAAGCAAAAGCGCGGCGGAAATTTCCGATATGACCAAAGCGAATAATTTCGCCGCGCCTAATTTTCCGCGCCCGTTTGCTGTGGCGCGGATAAGCGGCATATATCCCTTTTCGCGCTCGGACATTAAAAGCTTTGCCGCGAAAAGCAGCGTAAGCAAGATCATCAGAATATCCGAAACGCCGAATTTTGTTGCCATAAGAACGCCCTTTGACTTATCGGATACAACGCTTTTGGGGTCAAGAACCGAAAAATCATTTTGAGTTTTGATAATATTGCGGTAATTGAAGCTGTTTTCGTTCGCGAAAAATGACATAGCTTTCATATTTTCGGCGGAAGCGTCAACGTTTTTCAGGTAATCGGGGTAGCCGTCTGCTTGGGAAACTTCCTTTTGTACATAACGTAAAAGCTCTTGCTCCTCGAAAAAAGTATCGGCAAATTCTGCCTTTCCGCTGCCGATAAACCAACGGCTGTCATCGTAATCCGCTATTCGCTCCGCAATAAAATCCGCACGTTTTTGCGGCTCAAGCTCTGTCAATTTGTCCCAAAGCAAATTATAGGAAGCGGGTGAATATTCGTTAAATTCGGGTATTATCAAAAAAACAAGGTTTATTGAAACAGCCGCCACGATAAGAAAAATCATTTTCACGTTTCCGAGCAGCTTTCTGAGCTCCGATAAAAAAAGCTTCATAATTTATTCTCCAAAAAGGTAAAGATATAAGTCCTCCAAGGTCGGCGAAACGGCTTTGTGCTCCCACATCGGCGCGGCATCGCACAAAACGCGCACACAAAGGCGGCCGTTTTCGTGGGTGATATTTGCTATCCGAAAATTGTCACGGATTTCAGACAGATTTTCCTGCTCCGTCAGTATTTCGCAAACCTTGCCTTCTATTTCCGCACAAAGCTCAGCGGGAGCGCCGCTGCGGGTCAGCTTTCCCTCTTTGAGCAAAAGCGCCTCCTTGGCGATAAACTCAATATCGGGCACCACGTGAGTAGCTATGATAACGATTTTGTCAAAGGCGGTCTCCGCTATAAGATTGCGCAGGCTTATGCGTTCCTTAGGGTCAAGTCCCGCTGTAGGCTCGTCGAGGATAACGATTTTCGGATCGCCGAGAAGCGCCTGAGCTAAAAGCGCTCTTTGCCGCATTCCCCCTGAAAAACCGCCCAGCTTTAGGCGGGAACATTCGGCGAGGTTTACCCGCTTGATAAGCTCTTCGATTTGCGGAGCGGCGCTGTCCTTGGGGATACCTTTAAGGCTCGCTATATAATATAAAAATCTTGTCAGCGTAAAATCGGGATAAAGCGCTTGCTGCTGCGGCATAAACCCCAAAAGCTTTCTGTATTCCTTTCCTAATTCGGCGGCGTTTTTGCCGTTGACCGAGACGCCGCCTTCCGTGGGCTTAAGATTTTGGGTTATTATGTTCATCAGCGTGGATTTACCCGCACCGTTAGGACCTAACAGACCGTATATCCCGTTGGTGAAGGTAAATGTGAAACCGTCTAAGACTGTTTTCCTGCCGTAGCGCTTGGTTAGGTTATTTATTTGAAGCTGCATTGCTTTCCTCCATAATTTGACCGCTCTGTTATGCCTCTTCGTTTGCGTAATAAGCAAACGTAAAATCATCATATTTTCCGTTCATTAAATCATCGCGGTTCATGTATCCTTTGCAATATTCACCGTTATCATCGTCATAGCCAAACCAAGCCTTTTCACCCGTTATAGTCCCGTTCAGCCAAAAAAGATCAAATCCCTCACGTGAAATACGGGTGATCTCTTCGGTCTCAAAATCATATCGGCAAAAATACTCGTCCTCCTCATTCTCAAGGAAAAGCGCCGATTTATCATCGGACATATACCAAATATTTATATTAGCGCACTTTGCGAAGGGAGTAAACGAGCCGTTGGTTTTATCGTATTTATACAGCTCATTGGTATCGGTGGAATAGAAAATCAATCTGTCATAAGAAAAATAATCAAAGCAAGGGGCAGCCAGCGCCATTCGTTCGTACCCCTCGGTAAGACATTTTTCCTCTCCTGTTTTAAGGTCTGCCGCATAAACGCCGTATCGGTAGGTCTCCGCGAATTCCTCTTCCGTGCGCCGTCCGTTTTCTCCGCTTGACGGTGCGGTAAACCATGAGTAAAAATAAATAAGCGTATCTTCAAAAACGGTAAAATTGCTTATTCTCGCTTCATAGTCCTGCCTTTGCGCAAGAATCCTTACTTCTCCGCTTGTCAGGTCAATACTCCGCACTGTCGCTATGTATTTATCAAGGTATTTTACCTCGTAGGTTTTTTCCAAAAGATCGATGTCTATCGTATCTCGGCTTGTATAAAAAACTTGTCCGTCCTTATACCGTATACGCTCGTACACCTCGCTGAGCACTCCGTACTCGACCGACGCGAGCCTTCTGCGGTTTCCGCCGTTTATATCGGCGCATATCATATTCAAATTCTCTGTATCTTTATCGTTTTCCAAAAAATAAAGCTTGCCTTCTGCTTCGTAAATTCCCTTTGGACGGTTGGCAAGAGCGCTGCAGTCGGGAGAGGTTTTTATATTATGGGTGCAGTCGGGCTTATTGCATAATGGAACGGAAAGCGCGCTATCCGAGGAATAGCGGCATATAACATCACCTCCGGAGGCTGCGGCGGTGCGGCTGTAAAAGGCTCCGCTGTCCGAATAGGTCTCTCCGCCCGCCCATGCAACGATCTGGTCGCCGTCAAATCGTATTTGCGAGTCGCAGGCTGATAAAGATAGGGTAATTGCGAGCAGTGATATTATCGGTAATATTTTTTTCATTTTTGTGATATGCTTTCCTCCAAAAGCTTGTTTACATCAGCAACAAAATCATCTATCCCCGCAGCTTTCAGCTCGGCGTTTATTTCTTTGAGGGTCGCGTCGAAATCATCGGATTTGCAGAGGGTGTTGAAGTAAGAGGTCAAGAGGTCTTCAAATTTTTCGTTCATATACTCTTGGGTAATCTCAAGGTCTGCAAAATCGGACAAAACGGCGCTTTCGTATTTTTCTTTTATACTGTTTTCGCTCTAAAAGATAGACAAAGTCTATCTTTTAGAGACGCTGCAAAGCGGCGTGCGGCGATAGCCGCCGAAAACAAAGTTCAATACTGATTTCGCCAAAATCGCAGATTTTGGCTGCCGACTGAAAGTCGGCTCTAAAATATAGACGAAGTCTATATTTTAGATAGAAATCAGTATTACATCGGCGCCGGGAGCGCCTACCACTATTGCGGTATTTGAAGATGCCTCATGTAGAAGGATTTCCGCATATTTAGCGTCGGAGTAAAGACGTTTCAGGAAATCCAGAGCGAGCTCCTTTTGGTTTGATTTTGCGGCGACGCCCATGGAATAAAGCGCATTATGTTCAAGATAAAGCGGAAGAGAGTAGGTCGCCAATTTCTTATCGCTGTGTCCAAGCTCCGATAAATACTCATCGTCGAGCAAATAAGACGATACCATCACAGCGAAATCCTTCGGGTGCTTTTCGTTGGGATAATCATATAATGAGAAATTTATTTTGTCGCCGAACGATCCCCTTTTGTACAGTTGATTCAAATCGCCGGCATATTTGATCAAAGGCTCGTATTCGTAAGGATTCCTTTCCTATAATTAAGGATACCACAATTTTTTAATCAATCTTTCCTACAAAGCGGTAGAAAATCTCGATTTCCTGTGTTTTGTTTCCGTTTTCATCGTTCTCCGCTTGGTGAACCACGATCTTGTCAATCAGCTCGTTCAACAGCGGAGCGGTAAGCTCAGTCAGTTCTGTATACTTTCGTATCAATGTTAACCACTTTTCCGCTCCCTCGGAATCCTGCTCCGATTTATCAAGCTTGGCGTGCAATACCTGTTTCTTTTCTTCAAGCTGCGCCTGCTCCTCTTGGTATTTTGCCGAGAGCATTGTAAAATTTCGGTCTGTAATTGCCTCTT